>NZ_JADYXF010000112.1:0-2189 GCF_015864385.1 Pseudoalteromonas sp. SWXJZ94C | reverse complement strand
GTAAATTCGCACCTACAGGTTTGGCGTATGTTGTTGGGTTTGATGTTTATTGTAGGTGAGGTTTTACACCTCGCTTTTTGCTTTTAAAATATTAAAGCCACGTTACACAAGCGCGAAGTAAATTCGCACCTACAGATTTGGCATATGTGTTGGGTTTGATGTTTATTGTAGGTGAGGTTTTGCACCTCGCTTTTGCTTTTAAAATATTAAAGCCACGTTACATGATTGATGTAAATTCGCACCTACAGGTTTGGTGTATGTTGTTCGGTTCGGTGTATGTTTTATTTGTAGGTGAGGTTTTACACCTCGCTTTTAAACATTGAAGCCATACGACAATAGCCATGAGCGCGAAGTAAATTCGCACCTACGGGTTTGGCGTATATTGTTGGGTTTGATGTTTATTGTAGGTGAGGTTTTACACCTCGCTTTTTGCTTTTAAAATATTAAAACCACGTTACACAAGCGCGAAGTAAATTCGCACATACGGGTTTGGCGTATGTTGTCGGGTTTGATGTTTTTTGTAGGTGAGGTTTTACACCTCGCTTTTTGCTTTTAAAATATTAAACCAAGCTACACAAGCGCGAAGTAAATTCGCACATACGGGGTTGGCGTATGTTGTCGGGTTTTATGTTTATTGTAGGTGAGGTTTTACACCTCGCTTTGTTTGCATTAAAGCTGCATAAAACTACGTTACATGAGTGCGAAATAAATTCGCACCTACAGGTTTTGTATTTAATTCAATCGTAAACCCGTATTTATAGGTTGTGCTAATAACGTTATAAAAATAGGTGGCGTTAACGGGTAATGCCTACTTTTATTCACTACAGAACCTAAAACCCCGCACGATTTCATTTAAGTTTATAACTATTAACCATTCGTATTGTTTAGTAGCTCTGGTAGAATTAATCATTAGTTATGAATAATTTTATAGGGTTAATATGAAAATTGCAGTAGTAGGCACGGGTTATGTTGGTCTTTCTAACGCTATGTTATTAGCGCAACATAATGAAGTTGTTGCACTTGATATCGACGAGCAGAAAATAGCGCTTTTAAATAAAAAACAGTCTCCTATTGTTGATACTGAAATTAGTGCTTTTTTGTCGCGCGATGATTTAAATTTCACCGCGACTACAAATAAATTAGCTGCATACGAAAATGCTGACTTTATAATAATTGCGACACCTACTGATTACGATGTAGAAAATAATTACTTTAATACTAAGTCCGTAGAAGCTGTTATTAAAGAGGCTACATTACATAATCCCAATGCTGTAATGATAATTAAATCGACTGTACCAGTAGGGTTTACTCAAAGCATTAAAGAGCTGTTAGGCATTAATAATTTAATATTTTCACCTGAATTTTTACGTGAAGGTAAAGCTCTTTACGATAACTTGCACCCGTCACGTATTGTTGTTGGTGAGCAAAGTGAACGCGCAACCGTGTTTGCTAACTTACTTAAGCAAGGCGCTATAAAAACAGATATTGAAGTTTTGTTTACAGACTCAACTGAAGCCGAAGCAATTAAATTATTTTCAAATACTTACCTAGCAATGCGCGTAGCGTATTTTAACGAGCTAGACAGCTACGCTGAAGCTCATGGTCTTAATAGTAAGCAAATCATCCAAGGTGTTAGCTTAGACCCACGAATTGGTAATCATTATAATAATCCATCTTTTGGTTATGGCGGTTACTGCTTACCCAAAGATACTAAGCAGTTACGCGCCAATTATGCAGACGTACCTAATAATATTATTGGTGCTATTGTGGATGCTAATACCACTCGTAAAGACTTTATAGCTGACTCTATTATTAAGCGTAATCCAAAAGTGGTTGGTGTATATCGTTTAGTGATGAAAACAGGTTCAGACAATTTTAGAGCTTCAGCTATCCAAGGTATTATGAAGCGCATTAAAGCAAAAGGTATTGAGGTTGTTGTTTTTGAACCGGTGCTTGAAGAAAATGAATTTTATCACTCGCGTGTGATTAAAAACTTAGATGAATTTAAGCAAATATCTGATGTAGTTATATCAAACCGCATGGTTGATGAGTTAAGTGATATTGCGGACAAAGTATATACACGTGATTTATTCGGCAGTGATTAATTGCAGATGAGGTTTTACACCTCGCTTTTTACTTTTAAAATATTAAAACCACGTTACACAAGCGCGAAGTAAATTCGCACCTAC
>NZ_JADYXF010000111.1:0-2365 GCF_015864385.1 Pseudoalteromonas sp. SWXJZ94C | reverse complement strand
ATGCCCAAAGGGCTACCGTTTGAGCTTAAATCGTACCTTGAACTTGTTGAATTAACAGGCCGTTGTATACGAGAAGATAAGCGAGGGTATATTGAAAGTACACACTTGCCTTTACTAGGCAGAGTGAATATCTCCCCAGAAAACTGGTTAAAACTCACCACACAATTTACACGTGTATTTCATGGTGCAGTAGGCCGACCATCCTCACAAGCACGTTACTGTGAAAATTTAAACCGCAAACGGCGGGCAAATATCAGTAACTGCGAAAAGCTACTCGCATAAAGCTTAAACTACTCAGTAAAACTATTTAGTAATAAATCACAACTGTATCATGCAGTTATTCTCATGTGTGTAATTTAGGTTTAAGAGTGCTAATGGCTTATTCAATGGGTTAAATGAAAGTAATCCAGCAGGAAAGGTAAATTATTAACCTAAAAAGTAGATTTTATGGCACAGTTATATTTTTTAATTAGAGTGGCTGTCTAGTTTAGTGGTCTACAAGTATGCAAATTTACAATTAAAGGAGTAATAATGATTTCACTTAAAATGACAGGTTCAGTTGGAGATAAAGGGAAAAATTCGTCTGTAGATATTTATTTAATTAAAGCTTTACTCAATACTTATGCAAGGCAAATTTGTAGAAAACCTCTTAAGGTGAATAATAAATTTGATACAGACAGCCTCTCCCTATTAAATGACTTTCAAAAAATGTAGTTAAAATGGGAACACCCGATGGGGTCGTATCTAGTAATCAAAGAACCTTTAAGGTACTTGTAAGCAATTTAAAAAATAGCTTTAGATTAAGCTCTATAACTTCGCCAACTAGAGGAGTTTTAACTTGGGACTCTGAAGGTAAAGAAGGTGGTCTCTTTCATAGCCGTATTCTCCATGTTCCGAATCTCGTGTCTGGATTAACGCTTGGACGAGGCTATGATATGAAAGGCAAATCCTCTACGAGAGTCCAAACCGAGCTTGTAAAAGCTGGACTTTCATTATTTCATGCTCAGAAGTTAAGCAGAGGTGCGCGCTTATCGGGTATAAATGCTGAACGGTTTATTGTAGAAAATGATCTTCTTGACTTTCAAATTACAGCCCCAGCTCAACTTGCTCTTTTTAATATTGCATATTCATATGAAGAGTCTGAAGTAAAGCGCATTTGTAATAAAGGAGATACAGTAAAAAAATATGGTACGGTTGATTTTGATTTAATGCCAAAATCAGTTTTAGAATTATTCGTTGATTTGAAATATCGCGGTGATTACTCGCCTAAAACGAGAGAGTTTTTACAAGAACCTCTTTCGAAAGGAGATATAAGCAATATTAAAACGCTTATGAGTGATCGTTCTAAATGGGCTCATGTACCCATTGAGCGTTTTAATATGAGAAGTAAATTTGCTTCATTAATACCTCTTGGAGTAACACCATGAATAACTTAAAAAGTCTATTTGTATTATTATTATTATTCCCTTTCACGGCTTGTATGGCTGTAGTCAATGAGAATAAAGCCGACTTAAAACCTTCAGTTATGATCGAGGGTGAATACCAAGGGAAAATGGCTACTTACCTTAGCTATAATACAGAAGACTATCCTTGTTTTAAAATAAAGCTAGGTGAGTCAGGTAGCAAAGAATTTTGTAGTTTTACAGATGAAATAGGCGAAGTGACTGATGCGAGAAAAGACGTGAGTGCTATTTCATATAAAAATGTTAAGTTTACGAAAGATGCTTTAAAATTAGTAATTGATATAAGTGCCAGAGGACCTGGGCGATTTTTCCTTGATTGTACTATTTCATTTTCAGACTTTGTTAATAGTGAACCGCGCTGTACTTTTAGAGATGCGGAATATTAACCTAAATATTTAATAATTAGCATAAAAAAAGCGTCGCCTTTGAGCAACGCTTTTCTGTATTTTTCTAATAGCTGGTAGCTAACTTACTCTGCCATTAGCTTACTCTGCTGCGAGATAGTCCAAAACCACTTGATGATGGTCTTTGGTTTTAAACTTATCAAATAGGTGTTTAACTTTACCGTCTTGGCCTACTAAAAACGTAAGGCGGTGAATACCATCGTACTCTTTACCCATAAACTTTTTGTAGCCCCATACACCAAATGCTTCAGCAATGGCGTGGTCTTCATCGGATAGCAGGTCAAAGTTAAGCTCTTTTTTCATTTCAAAGTTTTTCAGGCGCTTAATCGGATCTGGGCTAATACCTACAACGCGGGTGTTAAATTTAGCAAGCTCGGCTTGTTGGTCGCGTAGGTTTTCGGCTTGTACAGTACAGCCCGGCGTTGACGCTTTAGGGTAAAAGTACACAAGCACTTGTTGCTCTTTTAACAGCTCGCTTAATGTTACTGTTTCGTCGTT
>NZ_JADYXF010000110.1:0-2393 GCF_015864385.1 Pseudoalteromonas sp. SWXJZ94C | reverse complement strand
TAACGTCTTAGTATTTATACGTTACGTTGTTTGTATCGTATAAATACCTTGTTGAACGAAGCATACTCCTCACTCAACTTTTTTATTGGTATGCTTAATGCTATAGGAATTCTCTTTTTTAGGGAAGTTGTTGATTGCAGATTTATTGGACACCCTTTTACTACTACACGGGTTAATTACTGTTTATTAATTACATTTCTACGCTTTTTTATTGCGTTTCTGCCTGCTTATTGTCTACTGTCCTTCTTTTTATTTATTTTAGCCAACACCCCATCTAAGCTGGTTATATTGCACCAACTTATTTAACGAATTGTTTTTAAGTGTTCGACTTACTATTAACCACTATTCATTATTATGCCTCCCGTCGCTAGACCGTCGATTTTTGCATCCTTTATACAGAGGCTTTTCATTATCAACTGCCCTTGCTTACATGATGGGCACGGCCAATTAACTCCCATCGCACCTGTTGTATCTGACTTTCCCTTATTTTTAGTCTCATGCTTGTTTGTTTGTGCGCTGATAATACCCCGCTTTTTTGCTCTACACGCACTGGCTAAAAACCCGTAGTGCCGTATTCGCATAAACCCACTTGGGAGTACATGCAGTAAATAGCGCCTAATAAATTCTATGCCTGTTAATGTCATTCGCTTTATTTTGCTGTCTCGGTAGTCTTTATAACTAAACGTGACATCATCTTTTGTTACTTGCTTAAGCCGTCCTTCATGTAACATGCCTTTACGTGTGTAGCGTCCAAGGTATTTCAACACCGTTTTCGGGGCGGTCAAATTCACTTTGCTGTGTACGCACCATGATTTTGTCATTAACAATTCGTTTTGAGGTATCGTTAGTTTATGCGCCCTAATGGCTGCTAACATTTTTGCTCTAAACACGGTTGCTAAGGCTTTTACTGCAAATAAATACGGCTTTTTAACACCCCGCCACTCACCTGACGATGTTAATACGCCACCTGGAATTAAACAGTGCAAATGAATATGTTGAGCTAGGCTTTGCCCCCATGTATGTAAGACAGCAGTCATTCCTAACGTGCCTTGTAGCTGTTTTTTACGCTGCGCAAACTGACTAAGGGTTTGCCATACAGCATGAAATAAACAGCTGTAAATCTCACGCGGATATTGCCTTGCTAATCCATTTAGTTCATGAGGGAGTGTAAATACCAGATGAAAATAAGGCGCATTGATGACATCCTTACTTTGTTGTTCACTCCATTGATCGCTAACATGCCCTTGGCACTGCGGACAGTGTCTATCTCTGCATGCGCAGTACACCGTTTTATTATGCTCGCAGCGATCACACTGCCATTGCTGAGCGCCTAACTTTACGGTTCGACAGTCCTGTATATGCTGACACACTCGCTGTTGTTGATAGGTTAATGCATGCACTTTTTTATAGTTACTGAGGTGTTGCGCTAAGATATCCGCGACATGATGCATTGCTGCCATCTTAATCCTCCTCCCACGCAGCCATTAAATCATGGCTACTATGTGCCATCTCTGGCAACCAATGCAAATAACGCTCTGTCGTACGAATACTCGTATGTCCGAGCTGCTTTTGTAACTGATGAAGCGGCATACCAGCTTCAATTTGATGTGTAGCATAAGCATGACGCAAGCTATGCGCGGATACATTTTTTGCAATTTCAGCCCGTGCTACCGCACGTTTTAATCCACGACTAAACGTTTTTGCATCAATCGCTTTTTCTTTATCCCAGTTGGTACAAAACAGTATACTGCCAAGGGAAAAGCCTGCTATGTAAGCGTTTAACCGCCTTGCTGCACTTTTAGGTAATATGACACGACGGTCTTTATTGCCTTTTCCTGCTCTAACCCATAGGCAGTCTTGGCTAAATTCAATATCAACAACCCGTAAATTCAGTAATTCACTTATTCTGAGTCCACAGCCATAGCAAATACAAAGCATGACTTTTTGTTGTCCAGATGCCATATTTAAGAACAGGCGATGAACCTCATCTCGTGTTAGCAGTATCGGTATTTTATGTGCTTTTTTAGGCAATACAATATCAATATTAAATGAACGCTGTAGTACATATTTATATAAAAAGTTAACGGCATTGAGTTTTACTGCAATCGTTGCACGCGACAAATGCTGTGTTAGGTTTACATACCTAAAATACGCTTCAAGCTCTTCTTTATTAATTAAGTCAGGCGATTTATCGTAGTAATTAGCTAACTGAGCAAGTGCATTTATATAAGATTCTTCGGTACGTGGTGAGTAGCCTCTTAAACGGATCTCGTCTATGACGCGTTGTCTTAATGGGGTCATTGGTTTTCTCCGGTGAATAGGGGGAAGTCCCAATGACAAGTGTGGCAATTATGCTAGAGGTTGCTAGCTCCGCGTAGCGGCTTTGTTCAACA
>NZ_JADYXF010000011.1:0-114161 GCF_015864385.1 Pseudoalteromonas sp. SWXJZ94C | reverse complement strand
AACTATCAGTTTTTTGTCAAAATATGCACGAAGAGCGAACCCAAAAAGAGATAAAGAAAAAGGACGATTAAAATGCGGCCTGAATCCAATTATCTCTTAATGTCTAACCTATGAGCACAGCCTAGGTGGGCACAAGAGATCTCTCCTATAAGTTTGCCATTTATATTTGAAACATTAAAAACACAGCAAAATGAAGTGATGATTTTTGTAAATAACGATGCCGCAGTACAAATATATTCAGGTACATTAACTAACTTAAAACAAGCAGGACCTTGGTATAACGTACTGGATGAGGACTTTAATTTACATATTAAAAGTGATGATTTTGCGCGTGCGTTTGTTGTAATAAAACCAACTGATAATGGCGAAACACTTGTTCATTCTATTGAGTTTTTTGATGAGCAAGGAAACACAGTAATGACTTTATTTGGTCGAAGGGTTGAAGGTAAAAAGCAATCAACTGATTGGGTTGAGTTATGCGAGCAACTTAAAAAAAAGAGCTTAGCTGCTTAGTTTTAACGTAATAATTATGACTTAAATATAGCGATAAATGAGTGCTGAAATTAAGCTTCGGTGCACCTTAAATTAAAGGTTGTGATGTTTATTGCTATATTTTTACTTATATTTATAAAATATTAGCTTACGAGAGATTGAGCTTACTAAGTTAAAGCCTCCCTTGTATGAAAAACATTTCCCTTAAAAGATCTACACCTTTAAAATATATGGCTAAGCTTAAGTTGTGTGTAAAACCTTAAGCTTAACTATTTTTAAAGGAGTAACAATGTTGTTCTTATAGATGAAATTTAAAGCAAAATATATTTACATAGTATACATATCTAATTAAATCGAATATGGAAACCAGCTGTGTGTAAACGAATGTAAATCCCCATTCCTGCAATAAAAAAGTATTGTGAGTAATTCACTTAGTTTTATAGAATATTGATAATGTTGTTTTGTTTTCATTAAAGTTGTTTTAAATCAATTTCTAACATGTTTTTTCTTGTGTTTTATTTTTATTCTATTTTGCTTTTTTACTAATATACCTCTTGTTTTTTTTCATACTAAAAATTAGAACTCTCATGATTCCCTATAAAAGCCTATGCACACTGGATTTACATTTTAATGACATGTGTTATCTTTCGAAAATAACCTCATTTATTTATTTTAATTTAAATCCACTTAAATTTTTTAAATAAATTATCAAAAAATAATAATTAAATGCGTATAAAAGCGCAAGGAGTGTTCAGTGAAGACCCAAGTAGCATTAGCTGTTTCAGCAGCATTATTAACAGTATCATTAAGTTCTGTAGCCGGCGGAAGCAGTGTTCATCAACAAATAGCACTCGCAAAATCAGCAGTTGATAAAACTAAAGCATCATCTAGCTCAATTACTAGCGTAGTTAAAACAGCAAAAAAAATTGTTGTTGAATCAGACCTAGCATCAGGCGAATACACTTATATTGTTCGTTTAGCCGATCTTCCTTTAGCAACCTACGATGGTAGTGTTGTTGGTTTTGCCGCTACAAGCCCTAAAATAGCTAAAAAAGAACTTTTTTCAAAATTAGCTAATAGCAAAATGAGTTCGCAACAAGTACGTAATGAATTACGTTTAGATGTTAAATCTACAGATGCAGTTCAATACACTAACTACCTTGAAGATAAACAGCAAAACTTCCTTTCTAAAGCTCGCCTTTCATTGGGTAAACAAGCAAACGTTGTATATAAATATAAAAATGCATTCAACGGTGTTGCTATGCGCTTAACTCAAGAGCAAGCTGTAAAATTAGCTGCTTTAGATGGCGTAGAATATGTTGAACGTGAACGTATGGAAACAATGGACACTGATACAGGTCCTATCCATATTGGCGCTACTCAAGTATGGCAAGGCGAAGGCAATTCAGCTACTAACATGGGTGAAGGCGTTATTATTGGTGTAATTGATAGTGGTGTAAATACAGACCATGATTCATTTGCCGATATTGGTGGTGATGGCTACAACCATACTAACCCATGGGGCGAAGGTAATTATGTAGGTGATTGTGCCGCTGATTTTGTTGAACTATGTAACGATAAATTAATTGGTGTTCGTTCATACGCAAGTGTTACTGATAACTATGACGATGTAGAAGTGTTTGGTACTACACCGCCAGCTAAAAATGGTGAAGATTACGGCGGTCACGGTTCACATACTGCAAGTACAGCAGGCGGTAATATTTTAAAAAATGTACCGTTAATTGCACTAGAAACTGGTGTATTAGAAAGTGACGGTATTGTTAATGATACATTTTCGTTTGAACAAATATCTGGTGTAGCACCGCATGCTAATATTGTTGCTTACCAAATTTGTAGCCCTGGTAATGCTGATGATAAATATACGGGTTGTCCTGGGGCAGCTATTGTTGCA
The DNA here is from genome assembly GCF_015864385.1 of Pseudoalteromonas sp. SWXJZ94C. Classification (NCBI taxonomy): domain Bacteria; kingdom Pseudomonadati; phylum Pseudomonadota; class Gammaproteobacteria; order Alteromonadales; family Pseudoalteromonadaceae; genus Pseudoalteromonas; species Pseudoalteromonas sp. SWXJZ94C. The sequence continues at coordinate 111,757 of NZ_JADYXF010000011.1, read as the reverse complement.
GCTCTAGACGATGCAGTTGCTGATGGTGTTGATGTATTAAACTACTCTATTAGTGGTGGCGGTAACCCTTGGGCAAGTGCTACTGAACTTGGTTTTTTAGCAGCACAAGAAGCGGGTATTTTTGCCGCAGTATCTGCGGGTAACGATGGTCCAGAAGCGTACACAACATCAAAAAATGCACCTTGGTATACTGTTGTTGGTGCTTCAACGCATGGTAGATCATTAGATAGCTTTGTTACATTTAACGATGAAGCGTTTGCATATTCAAACGGCACAGGTCCTGTGTTTACTGAAATTGTAACTGCTTCTCCTATTACCTCTTTATCTGTTGATGCAAATAACTTTGAAGGCTGTAGTGCTTTCGCTGCTGATTCATTTAAAGATGCTGTTGCTGTAATTAGTCGTGGTGCATGTGCATTCTCAGATAAAGTTGCTAATGCAACTGCTGCAGGTGCTGCTGCCGTTATTGTTTACAATAATACTGATGGTGATACACGTCTTACTATGTCAGGCTTAGAAGGCACAACTATTCCTTCTGTAGCTATATCTGAAAACTCAGGTAAAGATTTATTAGATGCATTAGCTTCTACTTCAGGCATGACAATTTCTATCGACCCTGCAATCACTTTGGTTGTTGGTCAAGCTGACGATATGGCTGACTTCTCATCTCGTGGTCCTAACAGCACTACTGCTGATATTATGACTCCTTCTGTTACAGCGCCAGGCGTATCAATTTATGCAGCTTACAATGACCAAGATTTTGGTAATGATGTAACGGCTCCTTCTCCAGGTGACTTTGCCTTTTTACAAGGTACATCAATGTCAGCACCTCATACTTCAGGCGCTGGTGCGGTATTAAAATCTGCACATCCTACATGGACACCAGATAACATTCGTTCAGCATTAATGATGACGGCTACAACCGATGTACGTAAAGAAGACGGTTCAACACCAGCTGACGTATTTGATATGGGCTCAGGTAGTATTCGCGTTAATTTAGCGACTAATACGGGTCTAATCATGGATGAAACGTTTGGTAACTACATGAAGGCAAACCCAGCAACGGGCGGCGTTCCTTTATCACTAAACATTCCTTCAATGACAAATACACAATGTATTGATACGTGTACTTGGACTCGTACATTTACAGCAACTAAAGATGCTAACTGGATTGCAACGCCAGTATCAACATCTAATAATATGTCATTAACTGTTTCACCAACTAGCTTTGATATTAAAGCAGGCGAAACACAAACAGTAACGGTAACTGCTGATGTAAGCGCATCTGCTGCAGATGTATGGAACTTTGGTAGCCTTGAACTAACTTCAGCCGGTTTACCAGATGCTCATTTACCGATTTTAGTGCAAGTAGCTGAAAGCAACTTACCAGCAGCATTATCGGTAGCGGCATCACGCTCAAGCGGTACTTACACATTTACAGATTTAATGTCTAAGAGTTTAAGTAATATTGAAGTTGGTGTGTTTGATAAAAGCTCTGACTTAGTTGAGCCACAAACAGTATTTGTTGAAGATGGTGATTTAGACTTTATAGTACTTACTTTTGATGAAGTTGTACCAAATGTTGTATTTAGTACTTCATCAGCAACTGCGCCTGATATAGATTTACGAGTTTTAGATGGCGAGTTTAATAACATTGGTAGCAGTGCTGGTCCTAACTCAAACGAGTCAGTTACTTTCCTTAACTTACCAGCAGATACTTACTACATTGTTGCAGACAGCTTTACTGCATCAGCACCAGATGCTATTGATGAAGTTGTAATTAGTGCAGCGTCAATCTTAACAAATGAAGATTCTAAGAGTGATACTGTTAGCGCTAGTGTTGAAGAAAGTAATGGTTCATTTGACTTAACGGTTACATGGTCTGATAACGTAAGTAGCAGCTCATTACTATCATTAAAATCAGGTGATGGCTCTACAGAAGTACAAATTCCATTAACAGTATCGTTTGCAGATGATGAAGTAATTGAAACTGTATCTGACGAGATAAAAGCTGAAAGCCAAGTAATAATGCCTGGTGATGCTCAATCTGTTAGCTTTGATATTGAGCCAAACTTTACCAATGCTGATAAGGTTTACACATTAAAAGCAATGGTTACAGAGGGACAAGAAATAGCTAACGTTGATAACGATGGCGTTGTAACTGAAAACACCGTTGAGTGGACTGTTACACGTGTAGCGGGTGAGTCAACAGAGACTATGACAGTGGGCTTTGATTTAATTCCTAGACAGTCAGGAACTAACAAAGAACTAGTGTTAACTAATACAATTGATGGCAGTACAGTTGAATCTACTTATAGCTTTGGCGTTGTAGAAGTAGCACCAGTAGCTGCAGCTAACGATGTATCAAGTGCACGAGAAGGCACTAGCGTAACTATGGATGGCTCTATCTCTAGCGATGCTAACAACGATGCATTAACTTACGCTTGGAAACAGTTATCAGGAACCCCAGTTAGCTTAAGTGGTAGTGATTCATCAATTAGCTTTGAAGCACCACAAGTTTCTGGTGATGAAGTAATTGCTTTCCAACTAGAAGTTAGTGATGGAAACGGTAACTCAGATACAACAGTAGCAACTGCAACTATTACAGAAAACAAAGGTAGTAGTGGTTCATTCGGTTGGTTAATAGCATTATTAACTCCTGTGTTATTTGCTCGTCGCAGAAAAAATAACTTATAATTTTTATTAATAAATAAAACTTTATAAACAAAAGCCATTAACATTGCGTTAATGGCTTTTTTAGTTTGCTTATCTTTAAATTTATTTATAGGTTTAAAAACTAAATGCAAAAATTTTACTCTATCTACTTATACAGCACTCAAGCGTGATCATTTACAAAGCTTCAAATTATTAATCAAATACATGTGTAACTTTAATGTTAATATTTGATGTGTAAATGTTCGCATAATATTATTTTAACCGTTATAATTGAATGTTTTATACACATTTATTAGCGTCAGTAACTTTAACTTCGCTTTGGAAGATAACACTTTGCGGTATAGACTATTACCTGCTTTAAACCTCCGACTTCTTATTTTACTTTTAGCGTTAACGGCTTCTTTGAGCACTCTTGTAAGTGGTTTTTATTCGACTTACCAAGTACAAAAAGAGCAATTAATAAATTATACGCTCAAAAGTAATTACGCTTACGCCAGAAAATTAGCCTCTGCAACTGACAGCTTTTTAGAAGCCGCAATGCAACAAGTCGCTTATTCTGCAAAAATAGTAGAACAACAAATTGAAGACGATAATTTGTTAAAACAAGAAGTCATTCGGTTAAATCTCCAAACAAATAGTTTTAACTCTGTTGTTATTAATAAGGGCGGAATTGTTGTCGCTACTTCCCCTGAGCTTCCTGAACTAATCAATCAGCCTATTTCATCTACCGGTGCACTCCAGGCTGCAAAAGAAAAACGACCTTTAATTAGTAATCCTTATATGTCGGTTGCAGGAAATTTAATCATCTTTATTTCGCATCCATTATTTAATACCCAAGGTGATTATTTAGGTTATATAGGCGGGACTTTATATTTGAATGAGCCAAATACTTTAAATAACTTACTTGAGCAGCATTACTATCGACAGGGAACATACATCTATGTAATAGATGCGAATAAACGCATTCTTTATCACCCTGACCCTAAATATGTTGGTTTATATGCGGGGGATAACTCTATTATTAATAGCGTTATAGCAGGTAAGGCTGGTACTTCTGAGACGACAAACAGACAAGGTGAAGGAATGCTAGCGGGTTTTGCACCTGTTACGCGTGCAAAGTGGAGAATTGTAGCGCAGCGCTCTGTTAGAGCCACACTCACTTCGCTTGATTTACTGATAGTTGAAGTAATTAAACGTACCTTACCTCAAGCTATTATTACTTTTATTTTAATAGGCTTTTTTGCTCACTTTATTTCAAGACCGCTTAAACAACTTGCTGATAGAGTAAATACCCTTGATGATCCTGTAAGTTTTGAAAAGCTCAAAAATGTTAAATCGTGGTATTTTGAAAGCCAAAGATTAAAGCTTGCGATGCTTAAAGGTGTCAATATTTTACAAATGCAAATAGGGCAATTACGCCACGATGCAGAAACAGACCCTTTAACCAATACCCATAACCGTAGAAGCTTAAATGGTTTGCTTAACCAACTTATGGTTAAACAAACACCGTTTGCGCTTTTAGAAATTGATATTGATTTTTTTAAGCGTGTAAACGATACCTTTGGGCATGGCGTTGGCGACGAAGCACTTAAATCACTCACTAACATAATTAAAAACTTGTCACGAAAAGACGATATTGTTGCTCGAATTGGTGGCGAAGAGTTTGTGCTTGTTTTACCTAATGAAAGCAGTGAAAGTGCTTTAAAAATAGCTGAACGACTGCGCATGACCGTTGAATCAACAAATATGAAAACCATTGGCTTTATTACTATTTCTATTGGGATTGCAACATGGCCTAAGCATAGTAATGATATAGACCAAGTATATAAATGTGCAGATAAAGCGCTTTATCACGCAAAAGAGCATGGTCGAAACCGTTGTATAGTGGCACAAGGAGATTAAAGTTAGCCTTTTAAAGGTTTAATATTTTAATTAGCCCTGAGCTTAAATATTACTCTATAAGTACTTGACATACATTTTTAATTCTATATAGTAAGCCGCAGCTAGAAAGAAAGCATGTAAGCTATAAATCTCCATTTCGATGTTGTATAAGTAATACTTGTAGTACCGTCCTGAAGTTTTTAAAGTACCATCTCATTTTTTGCTACACCCGCTCATATGAGCATATTTTTTATTTTATATCAGGATATTACAATGTCTAACATCGTATCAGGTACAGTTAAGTGGTTTAATGAGTCTAAAGGTTTTGGTTTCATCGAGCAAGAAAATGGTCCAGACGTTTTCGCACATTTCTCAGCAATCAAAAGCGAAGGTTTCAAAACTTTAGCTGAAGGCCAACGTGTAGAGTTTACTCTTTCACAAGGTCAAAAAGGTCCACAAGCTGATAACATCACAGCTGTATAATTTTACTTTTTAAGTAAAATGAAAAAAAGCGCTTAAGGCGCTTTTTTTGTGTCTAAAATTTGACTGTTAGCTACCGGAGTCTATTATTTAAGGATATAAATTAACTCGGTAAAACTCCCATTCTCAAATGTATTCTTTTCCTCGTTGTTTTGTTTACGGCTCATACCTTAAAGGCTGAGAGTTTTAAACTTATTATCTACACAGAACACTTTGCACCTTATAACTTTAAAAATGACAGTGGTCAGCTCGTTGGTATTAATCTTGATATTATAAAAAGCGTGTGTGTATCAGCTCAAATAATATGCGAGTTCCAATTGTTTCCTTGGAAGCGGGCTTATAGCTCTGCTCAAAAAAATCCCCATTCTGCAATAATCTCAATAGCTAAAACCAATATTCGTGAGCCTTTATTTAATTGGGTTGGACCACTTGCATCTAGCCAAACTTTTTTCTATAAGCTAAAAACTAATCAACAACTCACAATGAGTAATTTAAAAGATGCAAAGCAGTACTCTTTAGGAATAGTTAGAGGTGATATATATGAATCGTTAGTAGATAAAATAGGTTTTAAAGTGGGTGAAAATTTACTAACATTTGGAGAAGAAAACCAATATATGAATTTGTTTTTAAAAAAGAAAATAGATCTTATTTTAGGTTCTGAATTTACTATTAAGTATCAACTCGAACCCTTTGGTTATAAAGTAAGTGATGTAGTGAGGCTTCAAGAGCTACCTATTCCTGAAGTAACAGGAAATTACATCGCATTTAATAAGTCAGTTCCTGATCATATTATAAAACGCTTTAACAAAGAGTATAAAAAGTTAAAAATGAAAGATAGTTTTGCAGTGTATAAGCACCGCTATATTTACTAACCTATTTTTTGTAAGGCAACTCTTTTGCTTGTTTTACTGACATAAATGCAGCTTGTAATGCTTTAATTAAATGAGGATCTGTTTGTTTATTTGCCGCCAGGTAGGCGTCTACAGTTAACTCATCTATTTTATAAATAAAGTTTAAATGCCCTTTTTTTAGTCCTAAGTAGTCGCTCATTTGCTGCATATAAAGGGGATCGTCTACAATTAAATCTACTTTTTTAGCGAGTAGTAAATCATATGATTTTTGAATGTCACTTGTTAGCACCACTTCAAAACCATACTTTAAAAGGGTTTGCGTAGAAAAGTCATTTCGTTGCATGGCGATTTTATAGCGCTTAGCTTGTTCTAGTGTCTCAACACTAATATCTAAACGCTCAGAAAGAGTAATAAAGCCCATATAAAACTTACCTACAGGTGCTATCCAATAAAACTCGTCTTCTCTTTCCTTAGTGCGTGCTAGGCTATATATAAAGGTGTTTTTTATCTCACTAGCAACCTTATAGGCACGTGCCCAAGGATACATACGAATGTCAGGTGTTAACTTTGCTGCGTCAAATAAACCTCTAACAGACTCTGTAACTATGCCGTTTACTTTACCATTAACCAAGGTTTGGTTAGGTGGAGATAATTCAGTAACAACAAGAAAAGTCTCTTTTGCCTGACTAAATACAGCGCTCACTAAACACATAAGATAAAAAAGATATTTCAAAATAGAGAGCCATTTTTAGTTAATATAACAAGTAATAAGTGTGGCTTAAAATATTAAAAACACAAAACAGAGAGAGTAATAAAATGAGTTCTATACGTTGATTTATAAAATATTGATACAGAGCAGAGGGTAGAGCGGTGCAGAGAGGATTGCTGAGAATAACCAAATAACGAAGTTTTTATCTTATTACATATACGATTTACTTACCTTAAAAAAGCACACTTAATTAAGCTAACTGGCATTAAAATATAAAGCCCTAAAACGATAAAAGGGCCTTGCGGCCCTTGGTGAAGTATCGTTCAAATCAGATAGTGCTTTAACCCCTTAAAGCGCTATCCTATTGTTTTGCAACACCGGTGTTCGTCTCAATAAGTTTCTAAGCTAGCGAGAGGAAAAACCCAGCAATTGCTGCGCTCATAAGGTTAGCCATAGATCCTGCTAACACTGCTCTGAGCCCTAAGCGTGCGATATCCTTTCGCCGACTAGGCGCCATACCGCCTAACCCACCTAGTAAAATGGCTATCGATGATAAGTTAGCAAACCCACATAAAGCAAAAGTAACGATTGCCTGTGTGTGCGCGCTTAACGTATCGCGATAATTTATAAAGTCTAAGTAAGCAACAAACTCATTTACTACTATCTTTTGACCAATAAAGCTGCCGGCTATAATCGCTTCATCCCATGGCACACCTAGTAACCATGCAACTGGAGCAAATACATAACCTAATATTTCTTGAAGCGTTAATGTTGGGTAATCAAACCACCCGCCAATACCGCCTAATAAACCGTTTAATAGTGCAATTAGCGCTACAAAAGCAAGTAACATTGCACCTACATTAAGTGCTAAATGCATACCGTTTGCAGCACCTGATGCAGCTGCATCAATTACATTTACAGGCTTATCTTCGTCATCTAAATCTAAATCAGCTAAGTTATCTCTAGGCGTTTCAGTTTCTGGCACAATCATTTTTGCCATTAAGAAACCACCTGGTGCAGCCATAAAGCTCGCTGCTATTAAATACTTAAGATCTACGCCAATAATTACGTAACCGGCCATTACAGAGCCTGCTACAGTGGCTAAGCCACCTACCATTACTGCAAACAATTCCGATTTTGTCATCGTTGCTATAAATGGCTTAACTATTAACGGTGCTTCAGTTTGGCCAACAAAAATATTTGCCGTTGCTGAAAGCGATTCTGTGCGAGAGGTCTTCAATAATTTTTGTAAACCACCGCCTAAAATCCTAATTATCCAATCCATAATGCCAAGGTGATATAACACAGCAACAAGCGCTGAGAAAAACACGATAACGGGCAAAACTTGAATTGCAAAAATAAAACCTAATGTGTCTTGTGAGGCGAGTGGACCAAATAAAAACCCAATACCATCATTAGCATAACCAATTACGGATGAAACGCCTTTCGATACACTTGTTAATACATCTTTGCCTGCTTCAAAAAACAGTACAAAACCGCCAATGATAACTTGCAGAGCAAACGCTATACCAACGGTTCTTAAATTAATTGCCTTGCGATTAGTTGACGCAGCAAAGGCAATGCTTAGTAGCACACACATGCCTACTAAGCTCATAAATGTTGTCATACAAATGTTTCCCGTTGTTATTCTTGTAGTAAATATTTAATTTTACTTTTTATTATATCAATCGCAACGCGGTTCATGCCGCCTCGAGTCACAACTAAATCAGCGTTATGCTTAGAAGGCTCAATGAATTGATAAAACATCGGTCTAACAGTTGCTTGATACTGCTCAACAACAGATTGTAATGTTCTGCCTCGTTGTTCCATATCACGTTGCATACGACGCATTAAACAAATATCTAAAGGTGTGTCTATAAACACCTTAATATCAAATTCTTTATTAAGCGCTTTATCACTCAATAGTAAAATACCTTCAACAATGAGTATTTTAGCAGCAGGCACTCGACGTGTAGTTGCGCTACGTGTGTGCTGTGCATAATCATAAGTTGGTACTTCAACTGAGTTACCACAACGAAGTTGCGTTAAATGCTCAAGCATTAACGCGTGTTCAAATGCATCTGGATGGTCGTAATTTGTTTGCGTACGATGAGCCATCGGCAAATGCGACTGATCCTTGTAATAAGCATCTTCTTCAATAATGGCGATAGCGCCTGGTTCAAGCTCATTAACCAGTTCATTGTAAATTGTTTGGCTAAAAAGAGATTTGCCCGACGCCGATGCGCCCGCAATGGCTATAATAGTAGTTCGTGTCACTAAAGTTCTCATCCACACAGAAAGATATATTGTTGGTAGATCACAATAGCAAAAAAGACACGATTAATCTCTTTTGCTTCGCTCAAGAGTGCAAATTTATAATGTTTAGGTTTTATGAAACAGGACTTTTGTCCTGTACGGAAAATTCCAAGAGCGGATAAAGTAACCACCTAGAAACAAAGTGAGGTCAAAATGGCAAGAGCAATTATTTTAATGGCAGATAGCCTAGGAATCGGTGCAGCACCAGATGCAGATAAATTCGGCGATCTTGGGGCTAATACATTCGCTCACTTATTAAAAGCATATTACGACGAAACAGGCAGTGCACTGTCGCTTCCTAATTTATCTAAACTAGGATTAGTGGATGCATGTGAAGCTGCCGGTGGAGAAACCTGTTTAGTATCTGACCGCCAAGCACCAGAAGGTGCATGGGGTTACGCTAAAGAAATTTCTAGCGGAAAAGACACACCATCAGGTCACTGGGAAATGGCAGGCGTGCCTGTATTGTTTGAGTGGGGATATTTCCCAAAAACACAGCCAAGTTTCCCACAAGAATTTATAGACGAGTTTATTGCTCGTACAGGTATTCCTGGCATTTTAGGCAATTGCCATGCATCAGGAACAACCATTTTAGAACAGCTAGGTGAAGAACACGTAAAAACAGGTAAACCAATCTGTTACACCTCAGCTGATAGCGTGTTTCAAATAGCCGCGCATGAAGAGTCATTCGGTCTAGAAAAGCTTTATCAAGTCTGCGAAATCGCACGGGCGCTACTTGATGAAATGAATATAGGACGAGTGATTGCGCGGCCATTTTTGGGTTCAAATAGTCAAGACTTTGCCCGTACGGGTAATCGTCGTGATTATTCAGTACTTCCGCCAGCACCAACATTGCTAGATGTACTAGCAAAAGACGGCGGCGAAGTAATTAGTATTGGTAAAATTTCAGATATTTACGCGCATCAGGGCATAACCCAAAAGCACAAAGCACCAGGGCTTATGAACTTGCTAGAAAAAACCAGCGAAGTAATGAAAAGCGCGCCAGATCACAGCTTAATTTTTACTAATTTAGTTGATTTTGATGAAAAATTTGGCCATCGACGTAATCCAGTAGGATACGCAAAAGCATTAAAAGAATTTGATGACTATTTACCAACTATACTAAGCCAGTTAAACGCAGATGATGTATTGTTGATCACTGCAGATCACGGCTGTGACCCAACCTTTCCAGGTTCTGAGCACACCCGTGAATACGTACCCGTTATTGCATACCAACCAGGTATGAGTAACACACCATTAGGTGAACGCAACAGCTTTGCAGATATAGGTCAAACACTGGCTCAGTGGTTTAACTTATCTGCGCTTGATTACGGCGATAGCTTTTTAAATAAGCTAACAACGCCAACTAAAAAGGAAAACAATTAATGAGTACTCCGCATATCAGTGCAAACGTTGGTGATTTCGCCGAAACAGTATTAATGCCAGGCGATCCGCTACGTGCGCAATATATTGCTGAAAACTTTTTAGATGATGCAGTACAAGTTACAGGCGTTCGTAACATGTACGGTTTTACTGGTACTTATAAAGGTAAACCAGTAAGCATTATGGGTTCAGGCATGGGCATTCCATCAATGTCTATTTATGCACGTGAGCTAATTGTAAGCTTTGGCGTTAAAAATATTATACGTATTGGTACGTGTGGCGGTATTGGTACCGACATTAAAATTCGTGACGTGATTTTTGCACAAGGTGCAAGCACCGATTCAAACGTAAACCGTGCACGTGTGCGTGGTTGTGATTTTGCAGCAATTGCAGACTTTGACCTACTTTTAAACGGCGTAAACGCAGCTAAAGAGCTTGGTATTAAAGCTAAAGTTGGTAACGTATTTACTACCGACACATTCTACCAAGCAGACGACTCGTTCTATAAAGATTTAGACAAGTTAGGTATGTTAGCAGTAGATATGGAAACAGCTGGTTTATACGGCGTTGCAGCTGAGTACGGCGCAAAAGCAATGGCATTATTCACAGTAAGTGATCATGTGATCACTGGCGAAGCAACACCAGCTGACGAACGTCAAAGCACGTTTAACGAAATGGTTAAAATTGCATTAGAGTCTATCTAATCTTAGCAATTGAATTAGCAAACAGTTCCTTGGTAACGTATTCACTAAGTTTTGGAGACACGCCCAAAGTGAAGTGAGACTAAACCTCCAAAGCCGCATTTATTGCGGCTTTTTTTATGCCTGAAGAAAATCATTTATTACAAACTATATTCCAAATTACATTCCAGATATAAAACCTCACCTACCAAAACACAAACACCAAACCCGTAGGTGTGATTTTACATCGCGCTCATGTAACGTGGCTTCAACGCTTAACGCCTCAATGCATTAAAAACGAGGTATAAAACCTCACCTACAAAAATGCAAACACCGACCCCGTAGGTGCGATTTTACATCGCGCTCATGTAACATGGCTTCAATACTTCAACGCATTAATAGCGAGGTATAAAACCTCACCTACTAAAACACAAACACCAAACCAGTAGGTGCGATTTTACATCGCGCTCATGTAACGTGGCTTCACGCTTTAACGCTTTAACGTCTTAAAGTAAAAGCGAGGTATAAAACCTCACCTACTAAAACATAAACACCGAACCCGTAGGTGCGATTTTACATCGCGCTCATGTAACGTGGCTTCAATGCACCAATGCATTAAAAGCGAGGTATAAAACCTCACCTACCAAAACATAAACACCGAACCTGTAGGTGCGATTTTACATCGCGCTCATGTAACGTGGCTTCAATGCTCCAATGCATTAAAAGCGAGGTATAAAACCTCACCTACCAAAACACAAACACCGAACCCGTAGGTGCGATTTTACATCGCGCTCATGTAACGTGGCTTTAATGCTTTAAAAGCGAGGTATAAAACCTCACCTACTAAAACGTAAACACCGAACCCGTAGGTGCGATTTTACATCGCGCTCATGTAACATGGCTTCAATGCTTCAATGCATTAAAAGCGAGGTGTAAAACCTCACCTACCAAAACACAAACACCAAACCCGTAGGTGCGATTTTATATCGCGCTCATGTAACGTGGCTTCACGCTTCAGCGCATTAAAAGCGAGGTATAAAACCTCACCTACTAAAACACAAACACCGAACCCGTAGGTACGATTTTACATCGCGCTCTTTACTTAATTTTCTCCTATAAGTCTCTATCACTTAATGCTAATGTTTAACTTATAAAATGCACCTCTAAAGTAAGCAACTTTATTGGATTTGAATAGCTGAACTCTGGAGTCAAATATGTCTAACTGGGTTGATGCAAAAGTAAAAAATGTAACATGGTGGAGTGAAACACTTTTTAGCTTAACGGTTCATGCCGATGTAGAGCCATTTAAAGCAGGGCAGTTTACAAAGCTTTCAATAATGGATGGCGACAAACGCATAGCGCGTGCTTATTCATACGTAAACGCGCCCGAAAATCCTGACCTAGAGTTTTATCTTATTAACGTAGCTGATGGACTTTTATCGCCTTGCTTAGCTAAATTGCAACCTGGAGATACCGTATTAATTGAACGCCGAGCCACCGGCTTTTTTACTCTTGACGAAATACCACAAAGCGAGCAGCTTTGGATGCTCAGTACAGGCACAGCAATTGGTCCATTTTTATCAATGCTGCAGCAACCCGAAGTGTGGGAAAAGTATCAGCATATAAACTTAGTGCATGGTGTACGCTTTAATAATGATTTAAGTTACCAAGCGCTTATTAACGAGCTTTTAAAAGTATATCCCGATAAGTTTAACTATATTCCTGTTGTAAGCCGTGAGGAGCCATTACAAGGGCTTAATGGGCGAATAACTAACGCTATTGCCAACAACACTTTATTTACGCACGTAAAACTAGAGCCAACACCTAATAATGCTCAATTTATGATTTGCGGCAACCCACAAATGGTAAAAGATACAACTGAGCTTCTTATAGGTAAAAACTTTAAACGAAACCGACGCAGAGAGCCTGGCCATATAACAGTCGAACAGTACTGGTAAGGGTTTTGTGCGTACATAATCACTACCCGCAAACTCTAAAATTTGCTATGTTGCACCACATTACGCGTTTAGTGTTTATATTAGGAAAGTTATGAAACCGTTACCAATTATTTTAGCTGCATTAATCACCACCGTAGCATTAATTACTTATGCCGCAGATCAGCAACCTGAGCCAAACGAGCCTGAACAAAAAAGTACAGAGCAAGCTGTTGTCCAAAAAGAAAATGTGACTAACGAAGATAAAAATACGCAAAACAGCAACACGCAAAGCGTTAGCGCAGAGGTTGAGAAACCTCAAAAAGTAGAATCGACTTCAGAACCCATAACTAAAAGCACTAATATTGATAAAACAGATGCTGATAAAAAAGTAGACGATAAACTAAATACAATTGAATACACAGCACCTGAGCTTAAAAAGCCTGTAATCGACACCACTAAAGCAGACGATTCAAAAGTATTAGGTAACGAAACACCAAAGCCAGTAGAAAAACCTAAAAATAAAATAGAAAAAGCAGTTGCGGTAGCCGAAGCTGAAAAAGCAGTTACACAAGCAAAAGAAGCACTCACCGTTAAGCAACAAACTAAAGCTAAACAATCACGCGAATCACTCGCAGTGGTAGAACAATTAGTTAAAGCATACAACGCACGTAACATAGAAGAATTTATTCGAGTATATGATGAGGACGTAGAGTTTTATATTTTCCCAGATGAGCTATTATTTAAAGGAAAGGAAAAACTAATAGCACGTTACGGGCTTATGTTTAAAAAACTAAAGTGTATTCACTCATCACCAATTAAGCGCATAGTGCATGGTGATATAGTAATAGATCACGAGCTATCAGAAACCTGTTCAACCGATGAAAAGGTGATAGATAAGCGCTCAGAACTCATTTCGAGCTATCAAGTTAAAAATGGTAAAATAATACGCGTATTATTTTTTAGATAAGGGTTAATATGCAAGTAAGCGACGAGAAAAAAATTCATTTAATGTACCGAGTCGAACCGGGCTGTTTGGGTCCTGATGGCGTAAACCATATTGAAGATTTTTGTCGCTTTGCTAATAAGCATATTAAGTCACCTTACTACAGTCAGTTTGTATTTTTACCGCGTTACGATAAACAAAAAAATGAACGTCAATATAGCGTAAATAGCCGTAACTTATCGCAAGTTCAAGCAAAGGCTTATTTAAATCACTTTGAAATACATATAGATCATTTTGAAGAACAACTAGACGAATTAATCGCTAAATCAATTGATTTATACTTTAAGCGTTAACGCTTAAAGTATTTTCATCACTTATACCTTTCTGCTAACCATCAACATCTATATTTACCCAGCGCGATATAAAATCGCACCTACAAAAAAAGGGCCTAAGCCCTTTTATGTTTATACTATTTTTTTGTATAGCTCAATTTAGCAAGCTAACAAAGCAATAATTTAATAGCGTGTTAAACCTGCTCGCCTTCAACAATAGTATTAAAGCTATCGTTGTCGTGTAAGCTTGCAAACGCACTTTCGTGCAATAGCTCATTACGTAAGTTAGGTGAGTAGTCTAATGCCATTTTTATATCGGCTAGTGCATCGGCATGTTTATGTGTAAGTGCATAAGCACAAGCTCGTTGCCAGTACGCATAACCATAGTCACTGTCTATATCAATAGCTTGGTTGCAAAGCTCAATAGCTTGGGCTGTCTCGTTTATTTCAAGTAATGCATCGGCTTTATACGCAATTGCTTCTACGTCTTCTGGCTTGCGTTTCAAAATTTCGTCAAAAATTTCAATTTTATTTGCAAAATCACTTTCTAAATTTGCACGCATCCACAATGAATGAACCTCGTTAGTAACCGAAATACGTTCTTGGTTGCTGAGTATTTCTTCAGAACGTACACGTAGTTTTTCTTCAAGAATTTTTAATCGGTCTTCATATTCATCAGTAATTACACTTACTCGTGTATTTACAATGTCTTCTACTTTATTTTTAACATCGCGCAGCGAGTTCCAACCAACTAATACCAAAATAGATGCAGTTGCGGTAATAATAAAAAATACATTATTAATAGTGTCGGTAGTGTACGTAATCGCACGATCGGCAGTATCTAGTTGCGCGTGGGTAACTTGTTTAGTTACATCTTCACGAAGTTTTTGCTGATCTTGGCGTACGGCTTTAAGTTCATCTAAAACATAACGCTCAAGAAGCGGTTTATACATAGGCTCTTTTAATTGGTCTAGGGCTTGTTGTTTGTCTTGTTCAGTAAGAGCGTCTGCTCTTTGCTCTGCTGCACTGGTAATGCCCGAAAAAAATGTAAAACAAATAAAAAGTAGTGATATGTAATAACGCATTCGTACGCCTAATTTAATTAATTGCAATAGCAACTTTAACATGCACGACCAAAAGTCACTAGAGCTGGGGGGCGTTTATATGTGTAAGCTAAATTAACTTGAGCGTGGTATTTATCGCAGAGGCAAAGTGATATAGCAAAGTTGGCTACATTTAATACGTTAATGCTTTAACATAAAAAATAAGCAAAAAAAAACCAGTTCAAAATGAACTGGCTAAAACTGCTTAAAACAACAAAAGTTGCAGGGATTCACAGGAGAGAAACTACATACTAACTAAATTTAGCTGAACAATTACTTAACTTAATTCAATTAGTTAAAAATAACGGGATACATTAAACAATGTGTAAAAAGTAAAGGTGCATTGGGCTTATTTAATGCACCTTTAATAACTACAATTTCATGGTGAAGGGGGGTATTCCAATGTGCGATTTGGTAAAACCAAAGCCACTTTCAAACCCTTCACATACCATTACGCCGGCATTTTCAAATTCGATCAGTCTTTATCAATAAGTAATTAAATAATGCAAAAGTATATCCGTAGGTGCGATTTTACATCGCGCTCATGTAACTGCATGTCACAGATCTTTATATCCAATTTTAAGAATATGATTTGTAGATACCATCTCTCATTTTAAGCTTCAAGGTCGTATTTAACTTTCTTGGAGCTTAAACGCTTCTTGGTTTTTTATTACACCAAAACATATATGAATTAGCTTTCGCATATTTGCACACACAGCTTGCATCGGTGTTTTACCATTATTTATTAACGTTAACTTATGTCGTTTTATTGTTTTATTCCATTGCCCAGCAACAATGGCTGCCATATAAAGTTTACATCGAATTCTGGCTGGCCCAAGTTTACTGATTGATGTTCGCCCTTTTAATTTACCCGATTCATTATGCCGTGGGATTAATCCACAATAAGCCGCCGCTTCTTTGGCTTTATTAAATTTTTTAGCCGCAAATAAATACGTCAGCTCTCTCGATAATACGGGCCCAATGCCAGGGATAGACTCAAGTAGTTTCCTGTTTCTTTTTAAATCAGGTTCATTATCTATGTGGTTATCAATGTCAGATTTAAGCTGTTTAATTTCATTATCTAAAAACGCGATTGTCACTTTTATCGATTGGCAAACACGCGCGGAAACGTTGCTGAATTCACTTGCTTCTAATCGGTTAGCTTCTCGTTGTCGGTTACTCTCAAGCGCATCTAAACGACGAATAAGGGCTTTAAGCTCTCTAATTTCTAATGCATCAGGTTGCCAATAATTAACGACTGCGTGCTTAGCACAGCCATAATGAGCGAGCATCGTTGCATCAGATTTGTCTGTTTTATGAATTATGTTTAAAGCGTCTGCATACTTTTTAGCTTTACCAGGATTCGCTAAAATAATATTAAAGCCTTGCTCGTGTAAAAAATACATCAGCGCCTCATGATAAACACCCGTTGGTTCGAGTGTGATAACGAGCTCACTAGCAGCGCTTTTTGTTGTATTTAAAAGCCATTTTTCTATTGCTAAAAAGTCTTGGCGCTTGTTTTTAAAGACTTTTGTTTTAATTTTATTTGTAAGCTGGTCTCTCAACCATGATAAATCAATCTTCTCTTTGCTAATATCAATGCCGATAAACATCATCTCTACTTACTCCCCTTGTACATACAGCATCTACTTAAATAAAAGTGTGCTTGGATACCATTCAGTTTCTGAGAATAGAAAGTCAGGGCTTTATCTACCGAGCAGTATTAAATACTAGACGTCGAGGCAAGCTCACTGACTTCGATGTGATAAATGATAGCTAATCATTTATCAATGAGAGATACAAGACGTCGAGCTTGCTCACGTTAGAAGCGTAGCTTCTCAGTGTTTAGGTATAGAGTTTTGTATATATAGTTTGATGTATATGTGGCTTAACAATTTTGTAAAAGCGTTGCTTTTAAATGCCAGCAAGCAGTGCATCACAGATCTTTAGACCAAAGTGCCTATTTTAATCACGCATAAAAAAACGGCGCTAAATTTAGCGCCGTTTTTATAAGTAATTAAAAAATGCTTACGCTTTTTTCTCTTCACAACTTGCAAGGTATTCGTCAAACGTACCTTGGAAATCGACTACTTTTTTATCTTTAATATCAATAATACGCGTAGCCAATGACGATACAAACTCACGGTCATGGCTTACAAAAATTAGCGTACCTTCAAAATCTTTAAGCGCGTTATTAAGCGCTTCAATGGCTTCCATATCCATGTGGTTAGTTGGTTCGTCCATAACAAGCACGTTAACGTCTTGCATCATTAACTTACCAAATAACAAACGGTTTTTTTCACCACCAGAACAGTTACGTGCTTTTTTGTTTGAATCGTCTGCTGTAAACAACAAACGTCCTAACATGCCACGTACCATTAAATCGTTATGGTTAACTGTGCGCCATTGCGACATCCAATCAAATAACGTTAAATCGTTATCAAAATCTTTAGTGCTGTCTTGCGGGCAATAACCAAAGGTCGCATTTTCAGACCATTTAATTTCGCCTTCATTACTTTTAAGCTCATCTACCAAACAGCGTAAAAAGGTTGTTTTACCAACGCCGTTTTCGCCAATAACAGCAAGCTTAGCACCAGCTTCAAGTAACAAATCGCCACCAGTAAATAACATTTCGCCATCAAAACCATGACCAATCTTGTTAACTTCAAGCGCTTGGCGATACATTTTTTTACCTTCGTCAAACGAAAGTGATGGGCTCATACGGCTCGAAGATTTAACTTCATCAAGCTTAATTTTATCCATTTTTTTAGCGCGCGAACTTGCTTGTTTAGCTTTTGACGCGTTAGCACCAAAACGGTTAACAAAGTCTTGTAGTTCGTCAATTTCAGCGCTCTTTTTAGCGTTCTCAGCTAAAAGCTGTTCACGTTGTAAGCCAGCCGCGTCTAAAAACTTCTCGTAGTTACCAGGGTAAATACGCAATTCGCCGTAATCTATATCGGCCATGTGTGTACATACCGAGTTTAAAAAGTGACGGTCATGCGAAATAATAATCATCGTGCATCTACGTTTATTTAGCTCGTTAGCTAACCACGTAATGGTATGAATATCCAAGTTATTGGTAGGCTCATCTAGTAGCAAAATATCAGGGTTTGCAAATAATGCCTGTGCTAAAAGCACACGTAATTTCCAACCTGGTGCTACGTTAGCCATTAATCCGTAATGGAATTCTTTATCGATACCCGCTTCAAGCAAAATTTCTTCAGCGCGGCTTTCTGCCGTGTAACCGTCCATTTCTGCAAATACGCTTTCAAGCTCAGCTACTTTCATACCATCGTCTTCGCTCATTTCTGGCAAAGAGTAAATACGTTCGCGTTCTTGCTTTACTTTCCAAAGCTCTACGTCGCCCATAATTACAGCATCAACTACGCTGAATTCTTCAAACGCAAACTGGTCTTGGCTTAGGTTACCTACTTTTAACCCTGGAGTAATAGATACATTACCCGCACTTGGTACAAGTGCACCGCTTAAAATTTTCATGAAAGTCGACTTGCCGCAGCCGTTCGCGCCAATTAAACCGTAACGGTTACCGTTACCAAATTTAGCTGAAATGTTTTCAAACAACGGCTCTGCGCCAAACTGCATAGTAATATTTGCGGTGGAGATCAAAAAAGGTAATCCTAGATTAGTACTGACAGGAGTACGCTGCAGCAACACGCCACAAACAAGAACCAGACAATAGGGTAAATTAGCTGGCGAATTATACAGATCAGCCACAACGAATGAAAGATAAAAGGAAGCTAATTTATAACCAAGCGTAAATAACCACCATTGTGGATATTAAGCCGCGCTGATTAATATCAACTAACGCGAATGTAATTGCACTATTAACGGCGCTAACTAATGATTTAAGAGCAGATTTAAGAACAAATTTAGATACGGTTTTAAGTATAAAAATAAGTATTTGTGGTGAGCTGTATAAAAGGTATGTTGAATATTACTTACCTACTAAAATTCATGAATTAATAAGCCTGATAAATTAACTCTATAGTCGCTAAGTTTTTTATAATTAATTTATTAATAGTCGCTACATCATCTAGGGTTAACGACTCCTTACTCAGCATAAAATGAACGTTGTTAACGTTAATAGGTGCAATAGAGTTTACTTTTAAAGTAGTATCGTATTTTTTAGTAAAGTACTGAGCAACTATCGAGTCTTCAATTACATAATCAATACGTTTTTTATCTAACATACTAAACCGGTTATTTGCTTGAGCTGTAAGCACTACTTGTTTGGCAAACATAGTTTTTAGTTGCTCAAACTCATCACCAAAAAAGCTTCCTCTATTAATGCCCGCCGTAAAGTGTTTATTAAAAAGATCAGACAAACTGGTTACATTAACTGAGTCTTTGTGTTTATAAAGCAGCATTATTTCTTCGCGATAAGGCAAACTAAAATGGGCATATTGTGCGCGCTGTTCTGTATAACTAGCTGCAAAGGTCATATCTACTCGTCCGTGCTTAAGCTCTTCTTGAACGCGCGATAAACTCGGAAAATAAACCCATTTAACACAAAAAGTCGAATTTTTAAAAACAGCCTTTACCAGCTCTACCTCAGTACCTAAAAACTCATCTCCCTTTTTAATAAGGTAAGGCGGCCAGTTGGTTTCGTTAGTACCCATCACTAACGTTTTAGAACATGCCAATGCATTAAATTGTATAAATAACAGCGGTATTAACGTTAATAATAAAGTTTTCATTACATTCCTTTACTGTTTATTCAAATAACGTTCTGAGGGCTGCTTTATTCTTTTTTATATGTGTATTTATTATCGCAATTTCTTCAACCGACACCGTTTTTTTGCTAAACATTAAATAAACATCGTCTTTATTTACAGGCTCAATATTGCTGACTAATTTTAAATAAGATCCTCGTTCACTAAAATATGCACCTACTAGCTCGTCTTCAATTGCAAAATCAATACGTTGTTTATTAAGCATTTCAAAGCGCTTACTAGTTGCACTTGTGTATTCAATTAATTTTTTATACGTGGTTTTATATTGCTCAAACTCTTCACCGTAATAACTTCCAAAATTAGCGCCAACGGTAAAACCCTGTTTAAAAATATCTTCTAAGCTTTTAACACTGTGTGGGTTATTTTTATTTTCGTATAAACGCATCACCTCAGTACGATAGTTATCAGTATAGTAAACATACTTAGCGCGCTCATCGGTATAGCTGCCAGCCCAGCCTAAATCAAACCGACCGTGTTTAATTTCAGTAAAAGCACGTTTTGAGTTAGGTAATAGTTCAACTTTGAAACAAAAAGGCGAGTCTTTAAAAATAATATTAAGCGCATCTACTTCAGTGCCTTTAAATACATAACTCATACCCATTACATAAGGCGGCCAAAAAGCATCGTGCGATGCAACGCTAAATGTTCTTTCGCATGCAAAAGCAATTAAAGGCGCAATAAACAGAATGTAAAAAAATAGGTTTTTCAGTTGCTTCATTGCGCCTCAAATTTAGCTATTTTGATGTAATATTAATACAGTATAAACTAGCCTGAATATTTAGCAGTGCCGATTGTATAAAGATGTTTATAGCTTATTAAACAATTTAATTTAGCAATAAGTAACTAAGCACTAGCAACGGCTCAATTAATTTAAACATGGCACTTATTTATAAAAAATTTAATAGTGGTATTGTCGGTAAAGTTATCAATCATTACACTAACAAAAAAATAAATATTGCAGGGCAAGTTATGTCACCAGCTAAAATGCGCAGTGAGGTTATAAAACTCAGTGAATTGAGCACTAAAAAACCAGATTATTACTTTATTCAAGGTTACTTAATGGGGTTAGGTGTATTACCGCAGATGCTCGCCCTGAGCGAGTGGCAACCAGACTTATTTGGAGAGATAAATCTTCAAAATAAGTCTGAACTTAAATATACACAAAGCTTAATGGCTCTGTATAACCAAAGCATGGATAAAGTAATTCAAAACGAATTAAAAATGCCAGCCAAATGTAGCTTATCTAAGCAAGACTACCGCGATTCACTAAAGCCGAATATGCCCCTACCAAACTACTGTAAAGGGGTATTACAGGCACTCAAACATATAAATAAACGCATGCTTGATACAGCGCAAAAACAAGCTTTTAATAACCTAAACAAAGTATTAAAAGCATTTTCTAATGAAAAAGCCGCTGCAAAAGAGTTTGGTGAATTTGCTCAATACAACGCTCAAGAATATAAACGTAATTATGTTTACTTTATGGCCGATTCTATTTTTGAACTTCGTTTTAGTAACGACCTAACTCTAAGCGCTGACGAGGAGGCTGAGTTTAACAACACCTTTTTAGACGAAGAACCCAGTGAATTAGATGAGCTTGATGAATTACTTGAGCTAGTACTCGCCGATACAGAACTAAAAGCACTTGAGCCAATACAAATGTTTTTAGACATAATGGAAAACGCGCTTATAACCAAGCAATTTATAAAAAACAACACAGGGCACTTTTGGGGCTTGCACGAAACCCGACCCTACATGATGCTACGTGCGCATAGAGCAACAATACACGCGCTGCATGGCTATACTCAAAAAGCGCAGTCAGAACTCGAAGCGCTATTAACGCTAAATCCAAACGACAACCAAGCAAACCGCTTTTTATTAATGAACTGCCTAATCATTAATAAAGAATGGGAAAAGTTAGATGCTCTATTAGCCGATTTTGATAGCCAAGAACTACACGCAACAGCAAGCCGTGCGCTGAGTGCGTTTGTAAAGCATGGTGATTCAAAACCAGCTAACGAATATAAAAAAATGCTTCAGCAGCAAAATAAGCACTTTACTAAAATACTCACCGGACAAGAAAAACTAAAAGAACAACAACCGCCATATTACAGCCCAGGCAGTAAAGATGAAGTAGGTGTTTATCTTGATTCGTTAGGTAAGCAGGCGTGGATTTCGGTGCCTGCCAGCCTTTTTTGGTTGAGAAAAAAGTAATAACAATTCGCTTATTTAAGTGATCTATTTTGAGGTAAGAAAATTGTGTAAATAACAAAGTAAAACTTCTGTTATTTAGTTGCTCTCGGTAGTTGTTTTCGGTAATTGATCCTGTACTTATGCAGTTATATATCAGTAGTTTTTAACGCAACTAGCGCCGGGTTTTATAGTGCGCTTAACATACCTCAATGACTGTTTTTTAAGTTTTTATTGAATAGTAGGGATCACACTTGTTAAGCGTGCAATGTCAATGTCGGTTATGTTCGCAAAGCGTTTAAAGTGCGTAGGCCATTGTTGCGTATATAATTTAACCTCATTTATTATTTTATTTGCTTGTGAGGTATTCAAACCAAAACGCTGTGTTTGAGACAATAAATTGTCAATGCTGGCATATCGTCCATCATCGCCTAAGCCAATACCGTGTTGTTTTGAATTATTAATTGGCGTTATGTCATAAGCAGGGCTCATACGCCATGCTTGCTCAGTAAAGCAATATAAAAAAGCATGGTTACGGGTATGGTCATCTGTATTACCTATAAACGCGTTAAATACCATACGCTTGTAAAGCTCAATCGAATCATCCGCAAATACCCCTGTATTGTGGCGAATAAACTCAGCAAGCTCCCCATACGAGTAATACGTAGCCAAATCACTTAACGCCACTTTAGATTTTTGTAGCAAGCTATTGGCACTTAAAAAGTGATGAGTCGGTAAACCTTCGCCTACATCAAATCGTTCAACTAGCAAAACATCACCATTTTTGGTTGCATGAACGCAGGTATTAGCAGCACGAATACCTAGCTCTTTTGCCATACACATGGTCGCGTGCTCTGCTCTTACTAAATTAAATAGATCGTCAGGGCGATTAAACTTAGCTAAATAAAGTTTGTTTTCAATTTGTACTGATGTTTTAGGCCTAGCGCCACCCATACTTTGACCAAATTCAAACGCCTTTTTAGCTTCATTCGAAATTGCTTTGTTTTCTAATAAATCATTTTTTGCTTGATCAAGTAATGCTAAGTCAGCCAAAGTATTTTTATTCGTTTTATGTTTTGATGCGCTACGCGACAAACTAAATACCAATGCGCCTACACCAAAACCCGAACCCGCCAGCAAAAACTCCAACTCGTTTTGTGGTTTAGTAGTGTGTAATGACAAAATGAGTTTACGCCCCCACGAATCAGCACCGGCATCACTTAATACACCAAATACTCCCTTGTTTGCAGAGTAATTAAATATGCCAGGCTTTAGCGGTAAGTGAATAGGGTCGAGCGCAAACGCATCTGCACGTGCTAAATAGCTTTTTCCGTAGTTAAACTCACCACGGCCTATTTTTGTATCTAATTTATAAAAGCCACAAATAACGGGCTTGCTTTCAAGCCCATCAATAAACACATAACATTCAGAAGTCATCGTTAATAACCTGCGCTTTATTGGTTTTACGTTGCCGTGTATTGTAGCCACCTACATCGGCGGCTAATTCATTAATTTCATCAAGGAGCGATCCTTGTAATTGCAACACAACTAAAGCTTCAAATAAAATATCGCTTTTAACTGTCTCGCCTTGCTCAAGTTTTTGCACCGTAGAACGCGACACACCAATCATTTTTGCAAAGGTGCTTTGCGTGTAATGCAAAGTGCGGTGCTGGCGTATTAAATCCCCTAATCTCTGCGCCATTTTTAAAGCTTGTTCCGATCTCATTAATGATTACCTAATCGGTCATTAAGGTGTTAATGACTATTTTAGCGGTATTTGGCTTGTTTGCAAATAAAAGTGATGATTTAAAGGTTATTGGTAATTTTTTTGTTGGTGTTTTTAATTTTATACCGCGTGTGTCACTCATTAGAGCTTAATAACAGCAGCGTACTAATTTAAAAGTATCTATTTATTAAGCCTATATTTTTTGTGCTTGTTCCTGTAGATTAAACAAATAATGAATGCAGCATTAACAGCGCCTTAGTTGTTAAATATTAGCCAAGGAGCGGTGAGTCTCGTGTCAAACACCACACTTACTTATTACAATCAAAATGCCAAAGCCTTTAGCGACTCAACACTTAACGTTGATATGTCGGCGATTTACGCTGAGTTTTTACCGCACGTTGCACAAAAAGGGCATATTTTAGATGCCGGTTGTGGCAGTGCTCGCGACGCCGCATTTTTTAAAACGCAGGGTTTTACAGTTAGTGCGTTTGATGCAAGCCCAGAGCTGGCAGAGTTGGCAAGTAGTTACTTACAACAACCTGTAGCGGTTAAAACATTCCAAGATCTAAATTGTGTAAACCAATACGATGGTATTTGGTGCTGCGCTAGTTTATTACACGTTCCAAAAGCTGAGTTACCGCAAGTATTTTTAAACCTACAAAATGCACTTAAACCAAATGGTGTTTTGTATGTATCGTTTAAATATGGCAATACAGAGCGTGTGCATAATAGTCGTGAATTTACCGATTTAAACGAAAATGCTTTAACTCATTTGCTTAGCCATACGCAGTTAAAAGCGATTAAGCAATGGCAAACTGTCGATCAACGCCCAGAGCGTGAAAGTGAAGTATGGTTAAATGCGCTTATTAAAGTAGTTCACGTTTTATGATTGGAGCAATGCAGCAACAGCTCGACTTTATTGCGTATATTCAGCGTTTATTAGTTGAAGGCGATTTTAGTGCTACTTATAAATATGCATTGTTACATGCAATTGCTGATGTGTGTGTAGAGCACCAAAATAGTAATCCCGTTGGTCCATTGGAAATTGAAATCGACACTCTGGTTGATAAATTTATTCAACTGTATTGGAATCATTCAGTGCCATATGCATCGGGCACAACAAATATAGTTACCAATACCGAAGATATGTTACTTAAGCAAAATAGCTCAGGGCAAGCAAAGTTCATCACAGAGATATTTAAGCTGCAAAATACAGGTATTAAAAGTTATAACGCGTTCAAAAATTATAACCAATACAGCAAAGTAATAAGCTCATTAAGGCGTACATTTATTGATGGACCCCTTTGGCGCTTGCAGCTACTTTCGGGAAAAGAAGAATGCTTTTTATACCCTCATACACTTTTAGGTAAAAGCAGAGAGCCAAAGCGAATTGTTTTAAATGCAGGTATAGCTCAGTGCTTTAGGCGTTTTTACGATTTGGTTGTGCATCTTAGTGTTACTGAATGGGTAGAAAAAGTACAAACAATAAAAGCGAATCAAACGTTATTGGGATCGCAAAGCCAGCTACAAGAATTTTTGTTTGGTACCAATAGAGCTGCTTTAAAAGTTGTTACCCCGCTACTTATAGATATTCAAAAAGGGCTTTGCTTTTACTGCCAAAAGCCAATGAATCTAAAAAACGAAAAAGAAACTAAAAAAACGCCAGAGGTCGATCACTTTATCCCTTTTAAGCGCTATCCAAACGACTTAGCACATAACTTTGTTGCTGCACATGCTGATTGCAACAACAATAAACGAGATCACCTTGCAGCATTTGCTCACCGCGACCGTTGGCTAGAGCAAAACCTCGATACTCATAAAGCTGAAATAACAAATAAACTCCAACCTTACTTTTATTGTGATTCAGATAAGTCACTTGCAGTAAGTAATTGGGCATATCAAGTAGCCGAATTAAGCAGTGCTAAATTATGGCTTGGCAAAAACAGTTTTGAAGAAGCAAAACCGAAAGCTGAGATTCTTAAATTTTCAAAAGTTGTAAATAAATCAGAGCAAACAAACTTGGCGGCTGAGCCGAAGGCTAATTTAAAAACTATCATTAATACATTGAAATTGCGTTACTTCCCAAATATTAAAATTGCATGTGGGCATTTTAAAACAGGCGATAGCAGCGATGTTGAATATTTAGATGCACCATATGGAGCTGGCAAGCTCGATCCTGAAGTTCATTTTTTAGCGCGAGCATCAGGTAACTCAATGAACGGCGGTAAAAATCCAATACACGATGATGATTTACTGCTACTTGAGCTGATAACGCCCGACAAAGCCGGATCGCTACGTGGTCAAATAGTCGCAATAGAGCGAGATGATATAGGCGGCGACGGGCAGTATTTACTGCGAAAAATTAATAAATTACCCAATGGGCAATATGAGCTAATCGCTCAGAACCCAGATTACGAAGTAATGATTGCAGATGAAAGCATGCGAACGTTTGCACGGTTTAAACAAGTAGTTGTGGAATAAGAGTAGGCGCGATTTTACATCGCGCTGTGTATTGTAGACGCGTAGCTTGCTGGCGTTAAAAGCGAAGCTTTTGAATGTGTAGGTGTGATTTTATATCACGCTTATAAATTGCTGTTTTGGTGTGGATTTAAGGGACTAAAAACCTCTATTCGAGGTTCAATCGCGTTGGCGATGGCAACCAAAGGGCGGCTGCCGCCGACCGCCCTTTGGAATCCCACGGCGCACCCGAGGATCACACTTTATCCTCAACTTACGTTAATGATGTGAACGTAACCAGCGTAGATAGGCCATCCATGGCCAAGCTACGCTTTGTACAGCATCCATGCTGTAAATTACTCATCATTAACTAAGTTTCAGGTGTGATCACGGGGAGTTGGAGTGTGTTGTTAGATTGTTGATTATGAATATAGGCTAGAGTCTTGTTTAAAAAAATATATTATAAAAAACTGAAAGTTAGTTAATTCGACTAACTTGTAATTTTAAGGGACTAAAAATGGCAATACAGCCAATTAAATTTAGTAAATCTTGTATAAAGACATTAACTGCCGTGGAAGCGGATGAAGCACGCTCAAATCAGCATGAATTTCAAGGAGTTGCTCCTTTAAAAGAAATGTTTGGTCATACCAGATTAACTACAAAAGCTACTTTTTCAATTCGAGGTAGTAGTGATTCATACTCAGTAGACCTAACATGGTATGACGCTAGAGAAGGTAAACCAAATCGTTCTGCAGAATATAGGTTATATTTTCAAAGCTCGCCTGTAATGGAGGCGGCTCAAGAAGGTGATGTAATAGCAATTGGGTATGATAATAATAATAATATTCACTGTGAACTTATCCAAAGCCAAAGAGTTACAAATCGAAATACTCAATGGCAGGTATCTCAGGGTACTGCATAGCTCTATTATGGATAAATACGTTTAATTAAATTAATTAGACATACTCCTAATTTTGCACTTAATAACGGCGGTACAGCATTACCTACTTGGGTATATTGTGGAACTTCAAATTTTCGCATTTGTCCGCCAGTTGTTATTTTCGAACGAAATTCGAATTGATCTGGAAATGATTGAATTCGTGCCATTTCCCGTACGGTCAGAACGCGAAGTTCATTCTTATCGTAATGACAAGCATCATCAGGTATTGAAAGTGCGGCAGGTGCAGGTGCATCTGCAATTAAAGCTTTTTGAGTCTGCTTTTTGGTTGGGTGCTCTAATAGGTATTTAACTAGGTCAAACTTGCTATTAAATTTAACTAATCGGTTTTGCTGATTTAAAAATTCTTTATCAAGTAATAAAGTTGCGCTTTCATTACTAAGGGTAGCTATACCTCTCTTGAGTACATTAAATACGTCTTTTGTGACCTGCTTATCATCTACATCTTGTAATATTTGATAAATTCTAAATCGTCTTTTTACAATGTCACTGTTTACTCTTTGTTCGTGGTTTTTAAGCTCGGTAACATTACCTAAAACATCTGAAAATTGAGTATTTAACTGTTTAATATAAGATGACTGTTTCGAGGGGTGACTCAATTTTAAATCATCAAGCGCATCTTTCACTGATGCTGTTTTATCTGCTATTAGGGAATTTAGAAAACTATTTTTAAATAACTTATGGTGCTCTGCTTTTGTTATATCAAAATAGGGGAGATCACCAAACTTTACAGTGTTAATACTCTTTTTAGCTTTTTTGAAAAAGGTAATTGATTGCTCAAATAATTCTGTTTCAGCTTCATTTAAATGTTTAAGCTTTTCAAAATAGTCCTCACGTATTGCAATCATGATAAAGCGAGGCCTGTTTTGAGCTATTCCGGCATATTTAGCATTAACGTGTAAACAAAGAGGAATATAATCTTTAGTTGCAAACACTTTTGCAACTTCATGCCACGCATGGAATTTTTCTCCTTCTTCGTCTTTAAAAGCACGTAAAATTCCCGTTACATTTTCGAGCATTGCAATTTTAGGCCGAACTAAAGATACGAAGGTCGCGAACTCCCACGGTAATGTATTTTTATCACAATCTTTTTTACGCATGCCCGCCATACTAAAACTTTGGCATGGTGGCCCGCCAGAAACGAGATCTAATTCACCTTTACCGAATGAATTATGAAGTTCATCGCATAACTTTGAGTTTGTAGTTAACAGTTTATTTAGCTCTACAATGCTGCCGACAATCAGCTTATTCTGTATGCTTTTTAGATCATATGGGAGGTCAGAGAATCCATTCTTATTATTAAACTCCGGGAAGCTAAAAGGATTTTCTCTTAATCTAGGTTTTAAATCTTTATAGTTACTATTTAACCACAAAGTACTTTTCGGCATTAATCCATCTTCAGCTAATTGCGCTAAATTCTCTTTAAAAAAATTATAAGCAAAAGTTTCTGCTGCCATAGGCGAAAGTTCATTAGCAAGTACAGTTTCAAAGCCGACACTTTCTAGCCCTAATGTTAAGCCACCGCAGCCTGCAAACAATTCTATATGATTCAAAACACATCCAACAATAAATGAAAACCATCGAATTTTACGGGAATCACTGTCAAAAGTCCAGGTAAGAATCAACTATTTTATGTATTGACTTAGGAACAAGAAAAGTATAATTTAATTAAAGGCTTATGAGAGTAGCCCTCCTTTCTGTAAAGACCCTTTGTGTCCTCTCTGTAGATAAAGTTGTGAATTCGCAGCTAGGTTTACAGTGTTCGGACTGAAATCAATTTATAACTCTAACTACACATATCTTCGGCGCGGGAAGCGCCATCCTGATTGTAGGAAAAGCATTAAGCATCACCCAATTAACCTAAATTTATTCTAGCTGCGGTGAATTCCAAAATCTTTGGTCCATCGAAAATGATAAATGAAAAAAGACTCAAGCAAGAAGCAAAGCTTTTAAAGAAAAATAATAATAGTTTAAACCAAGCACGAGCACTAGAAATTATTGCTCGTAAGTATGGTTATTCTAGTTGGCCTGATATTTCAAAAGAGTTAAAAAAGCAAGCTATAGAAGGTATTCCTATTCCCAGTATTTCAACCAATTTTGTTGAATACAATGAAGTTGAAATGTCAGATAAGGATTATGAGGTTTATGATCAAGAACGGGTTGGTGATTTACAGTTAGAACAAAAGTTATTACTGAGAAGTAATACAGTTGCTTTGACTAAGTTAGGCGTAGAATTCTCTCTTTTTGAGCCTACAAAAACAGGTTTAAATAAATCTATTCTGGATGCAACTCAGTCTGTTAGAGATCATTTTGAGTTAGAGAGATTTCATTACTACTTCCAACAAGAACAAGGTGTTATAAGGAAAGAAGTTAGTTATTTAGTTAATAAGAACGAAATAAAAGAAGTTGTTGGAAGTTTTTACCGCCCTAAAACTAAGCTGGGTGATCCAAGAATGTGGTACCGGCAATTACCCAAATTTGCCGACGCTGGTGAGCAAATTGCTATTATTATTTACCAAGGTTCCCCGCACCTCATTAACCTTAGCCAAGTTGATTTAGAAAATGAATTACAGAATCCCTATAGCCATATATATAAATTAATAAAAAGCTATATAAATAAAGAGTTTTCTTATTCTGCAGAGTTACTTACTAAGATAAAAGAATTAGCTATAAAACCTTTTAAAGCACTGCGAAGTGGTGATACTGCAATTGGTTTTACATTAGAGACTTTACTTGGTATTGAGGCAAATTCATCAAAAGATCCGGATTACCATGGTATTGAAATTAAGTCGGGTAGAGGCGGTAAAAATCGGACAACTTTATTTGCCCAAGTTCCTGATTGGAATTTAAGCCCTTGTGGGTGCAAAGAAATAGATTTTGCTAAAGGCTCTAGTGCAAAAATTTTGGAAAAATATGGCTATGAAAGAGAAGAGGACTTTAAATTGTATTGTACGGTCAGTACTCAACGTCAAAATTCTCAAGGACTACATTTCATATTTAACAAACAAAAAGACCAGCTTGAAGAATGGTATCGTAATGAGGAATTAGTTGCTGTTTGGTCAGCGAAGCTATTGAAAAGACGTTTAGTTGAAAAGCACTCTGAAACATTTTGGGTTCAAGCTAAGAGTTTTAAAGAAAGTGGCGAGGAATTTTTTCAATTAGAAAAAGTAGTACACACTAAAGCACCTGTTTTAAGCCAACTAATACCGTTGATATGTTCAGGTGTCATTACAATGGATCATCTAATAAAGCGTTCTGGCGAAACCGGTCGAGTTACAGAAAAAGGACCGCTTTTTAAAATAGATAAAAGAAACCTAGAGTTGCTTTTTCCTGAGCCGATAGAGATTAACTTATAAATTGAGCAGTAAAAATTGGGAGTAATTAACTGCTCGTAAATACCAATCTGCTGCATTAAACCCACTCCCTATTTGCGAGTAGTTAGTTTACTTAAATACGGTACAGCTACAATTATTAGTCGAGAGTGCAATTAAAGGATGATGCTAAGAAATTTCTCCTTTCGACTTCACCTATGAACAGATAATTAAAACGTGTATTTTTTTGGAAACGTAGATATTATTTAAGTTATTAGTAAATCAATTTAAAGGATTAAAGTGTGAGTTTATCGAATGTAGCAGTTGAGATACTGAATGATTTCAAAAGAAATACTGGGATCTTGTTGCCGATAACTAAGTTTATATTAAGCAATGCTGTATTGCTTGGTTTACTTTTGGTAGTACCATTCAAGATACTATTTTGGGTATATCAAATCGGTTACTTATCGACTTTCGGAATTAATTACGATTTAATTTTACGAAGTAGCTTTGAAGCTCAAGGTTTATGGGGGGAGATGTTTTCTTCATTTTTAGTGCCAGTTTCAAATGTTGTTTGGTTTTTTCTAATAATATTTTCTTTAGCGTCTTTTTTAGGTGTTTTTTATAGTAATTATTTATTAAGAAAGCGTCAAAAACGTCTTTATAAAGGTGATTGGCCAAGTCTATGTAAATATTTAAGGGTGGGTAATTTAATATTTTTTAAACCTATCAAAACGATATTTTCTAAGCTTCCTATGATAAAAATTAAAAGAAATAAGTTACTAAGGAGAATAGTGCTGATTGGTGAGATCGGAAAATCAAAGGCAAAAAGGATATTTTTCTTTGCTGCTACTTCCTATTATATGTCAGTTATATTTCTCGCTGGAGTATTAGTTTTTCTTATGGCGATTATGTTTATCCACGATAAGGGAAAGGAACGCGCTGAGCTACGACTAAATAATTTTTTAGAGAATGATATATGTAATGACGGTTGGGGGCAGTCAGGCTGCTATGAAATTAAAAAAGATAAAAAAACATTTAAAGGTTACATTGTTGCTATGAACGATAATAGTATTTATTTAATAACTAACAAAGAGTTATTGATATTACCTAGAGATAAAAATGTCATAGTATCGAGAGAATTTTTGCATAAAAGAAAAATGTCAGTAATTGAAAAAGATATGACTGATTAAATATACATAACTCAACTAAGAACAACAAACTTTGTATGAAGCTGTTGTAAGATAACTTCTCCCTTCAATTTCACCTGCAAACACATAATTAATGAGTAATTACCTCGCATGGCGGAATTTTGTTCCCGACAAATTCGAAGGGGGTCGGCGGTATCTGTTTTTTTGTCGTCATTGCCGACGTGATATTAAGTAAAAGCTACGCTTTTAAACGCCAGCAAGCAGCGCGTCTACAGGTGTTTAGGTCAGTTTTAGTTGTTAGCGTTGGCTGGGTGTTGTGACTACATACCTAAAGTTAAAAACCAAAGCGCGATGTAAAATCGCACCTACGGTTTTGTTGAGTGCGGTGTTTGCATTGATGTAGGTGAGGTTTTATCCATCCATGGCGTTTCATAAAAAACCGAGAGCAAAGCGCGATGTAAAATCGCACCTACGGTTTTGTTGAGTGCGTTGTTTGCGTTGATGTAGGTGAGGTTTTATACCTCGCTTATGCCTTTGTATACTTTAAAAATAAATATAAATACATCTACAATTTAAAGCTCAATTTTAAAATATTTAACCTAAAACACATTTAAATATTGAATAAAAACACTACTCAAGATTGATTTATTATCCAGAGTTTAGGTTAGTTACTAAGCGTAATAATTTGCCCCTGCAAACTGGGTTGCGTGGCTATGCAATCTTGAATTAACTCAATTAAGGTATTTGTAGAGCTGCTTGGTGTGCGTGAATGCGACCACAACGCATAAATAGGGCGAGAGGGTAGCGTTATATTTAAATCTACATACTCAAACTGATGTTTACTGGTTAGGCTTGCTATTTCGCTCATTGGTAATAAACCCGTTCCCACACCCGATTGAACGAGTTGGCGTGCAATGGTTATGTCGTAGCAGTAGGTTATATTTTCAAAACAGTTTTTTAAATCGCTAATAAGTGCCGGCGATAGTTGTTTGTTGGTGTAGGGTAAAATTAATCTGTTTTTAGATTCACTTTGTTTTTTAACAACTAAAGCGGTGGCAATTGTGCCTAAACGTTTTTGATAAAAGCTTGAGTCGTGCTGCTCTCCCACTCTTATAGCTAAGTTAAAGCGTTGCTGGCTTAGTTGGCTGTTCATGTTACTTGGGTAAATATGTAAATTTAGGTGCTTTTGAGTTGTTTGAAACGCTGTTATTGCGGGTATAAGCGGCCCAGAAATAATATTTTGTGGGCAGAGTAGGTAAAACTCTTCTACTGTATTTTGCTTATTAATTACCTGATTTACTTGCGATGAAAGTGATAATACATTTTCTGCGAGTGAATCGTAAATGTGTTGCCCTGCTGCGCTAAGCACTATTCCCCGAGCGCTACGTTGTAATAATGGTGTGCCAAGTTTTTCTTCTAGAGTTTGTATGCGCCTCGATAGTGTAGATAAATTTAAGTTAAGGTCTTTTGCTGTTTGGCTCATGCTTTTACGGCGGGCTAGTTCTATAAAAAGATATATGTCGTTTAGCATCTTATTTTCTCAAACTTAGTTTGCATATTGGTCACTATTTATATTGCCACTATAAAAATATAGTTACGCCCTCATTAGCATTAACTATTAGGAATCGAATGAAAGTTCATTTTACATTTACAGTGTTGTTTTCGTTTTGTATGTCGTTTTTACTTTCGGCGTGGGTAACGTACGTTAACTTAGGTTTTACGGTAACGTTTTATCATACTTGGTTCAATGCATTTGTTAATGCGTGGCCTATCGCTTTTGTTGTGGCGTTTTTAGTGGCTTCGCCAATTAGAGTTTTAGTCGTTAATTTTTTTAAAAATAGAGAGGCTTTATGATTAATATAGTGGCAAAAATAACCCCCAAAGCGCATTTGTTCGCAGAATGTAAAGCGCATTTACAGCATCTTTTAGTACCGACTTTAGCTGAGCCTGATTGTATTCGATTTGAGTTATATACCAATACTGAGCAGCAATGTTTGTTTTTAGTCGAACAGTTTTCTTCGCAAGCTGCGCTTGATGAACATTATTTACAACCGTATGTAAAAAGCGTTTTTTCTTTTTATGAAACAGCACTTGCTTGCCCTGTCGAAATAAACAAGTTAGTGGGGCTTGAGAAATTATAAATTTATATTTGGTCTATTTTAAGTAAATCATTTAGTTGGGTGGTTTAGTTATTAGAGCGTGCTTTGGTTGCCATTACCAGCGCAATATTAAGTAAAAGCTACGCTTTTAAACGCCAGCAAGCAGCGCGTCTACGGGTGTTTAGGTCAGCCTTGGTTGTTAACGTTGGCTGGGAGTTATAACTAATCACTTAAAGTTAAAAGCCAAAGCGCGATGTAAAATCGCACCTACGGGTTTGTTGAGTGGGGTGTTTGATGTTGTTTATTTTTTTGTAGGTGAGGTTTTATACCTCGCTTTGTATTGTGTTTAAGCTGTGCTTTGGTGGTGGGTGTTAGATGAGCGCGATGTAAAATCGCACCTACGGGTTTGTTGGGTGTGGTGTTTGTTGTTGTTTATTTTTTTGTAGGTGAGGTTTTATACCTCGCAGGTTTTTTTAATCTGTGCGTTGGTACGGGTTTGGACAAGCGCGATGTAAAATTGTATCTACGGATGCTTAGGTGGGCTATCGATCTCGAAATTTCATTAATTTATCATAAGTAAGTTATATTTTACTTATGATGTTTAGGTTTGATTTTATTGCCTATAAGTAAGTTGTGGTTAACTTATGGGTGATGAAAATACATTTAAGCTTAAAAGTAAGTTATATTTGACTTTTGGTTAGGCTAACTTAAAATAAATCGTATAAGTAAACTATGGTTGACCTTTAATGAGCGAATTACCAGCAAAAAAAACACTTGGAAGAGTTGTTAAACGCACTGAAATGCCTGATCTATCAAAGCCATTTTCGTCGGTGCGACTCGCTAAAGCGATTACTTCAAAGCGGACAGGCATGAAGCTTACGCTGGTTGATGTATCGCAAGCACTTAATATTTCAAAGCCCACGCTGATAAAAATAGAAAAAGGTGATGTTAATGTGCAGTTTTTTAATGTGCTTAAAGTGATGGAGTACTTGGGATTGTCGTTTAGCCTTGTTAGTGATGACGCGTCACACCACAATAACAGCGCAGAGGTGAGCGATGAGCAGTGGTACTAAGATTAACAGCTTAGATGTGTTTATTGGTAATACACAAAAGATAGGTGAGATAACTCTCAATGTAGGCTCTGAAAATGAAATTTCATTTAGCTATGAGCCCGAGTGGATTAATAAGGGGTTTGCTATTTCACCACACTTACCGCTCAATGGTCATTTTAACTCGCGTGCTGTGCGTAATTATTTACAAAATTTATTGCCAGAAGGCAAGGGCCTTGATGAGATTATAAGTAGTACTACTATCTCTAAAAATAATACGTTTGGTTTAATTAAAGTAATTGGCGAGGAAACATCAGGCGCTTTGTCGTTTAGAGTAAGTCGCAGGGCTTCAAAACAAACATCTTTTCGGGAAGTAACTCATGACGAACTAAGCCAAAAACTTAAACGGTTTAAACAAGTCGGCGAGTCAATCACCCTTTGGGATGGTCGGACTCGGCTCTCTGTTGCTGGCGTTCAAGACAAGCTAAACCTACTCGAAATCGATAGTAAATTAGGGTTTGGTGAAGGGGAGCTATGTTCCAATAAAATTTTTAAATTTGAAACAGGTACAGCTCCTTTCATTGCAGTAAATGAACTATTTACGATGCTTTTAGCAAAAGAGTCAGGGCTCAATGTTCCCGATGTAGAATTACGCACCTATGCAGATGTAAGGGTATTTGTAATAGATCGCTTTGATAGGCGCGTTACGCAAGATCAAAACCATGTATTACGTCGTCATATTATTGATGGTTGCCAAGCCACTAATTTACCTCCTTCTTATAAATATGAGCGTCAGCATGGTGATGAAGGGGAGGGTATTTATATTCGAGACGGCGTTTCTTTTGCTAAACTCTTTAATATTGAAACAACGAATGTACAGGCGTATGAGGCTCAGCTTATTCGCTGGATGACATTTAATATTTTAGTACGTAATTACGATGCACATGGCAAAAATATCAGTTTTTTTGTTGGTAAAAATGGTTTAGAGCTTACGCCGTTTTATGACTTGGTAAATATAGAAGCGATTATTGAGCAGGGAGGCATTGACTGTGATGAGGATTATTTACAGCCCCAAATTTCAAGGTGTTATGCTATGTCAGTGGGTGAGCATAATTCACAAAGTGCAGGCAATTTTACTAATGAGATTACGGCTTATATGTTAGCTGATTTTGCTGATGAATTTGCTATTTCACTACCACGGATGCAACTACTTATGAGTCAAACCGTTGACTCTGTATTAGCTGCAATAGATGCGGCTAAAGTTTCTGCCGTTAAAAATAACTTATCTACTGCTGAATTAGCACACATTGATTTATGCATAAAAATAATTAATGAAGCTGCAAATAAGCTGAGTGAGCAAATAATACAATTACCAAATATGGATGCATTTATTTAAGTTTGAAAAAGTAAATACATGCATTTTGAGTGAAAAATTTCTATCTTGGTTACCATTGCTAACCCGATATAGGTGTTTTAAATTACAAACCAAAAGCGCGATGTAAAATCGCACCTACGGTTTTGTTGAATGCGGTGTTTGTATTGATGTAGGTGAGGTTTTATACCTCGCTTTAAAATATATTTTTTATCGCAGAAAAGTGAATTATTGTTCTCGATGTAGCGAGCCGCAACTCTGTGCCCTTGGTGATAAAAAGTGCTGTTGCATGAGCGCTATATAAATTTGTGCCTACGTTTTTGGTGTATAAATTTATATAGGTGGAGCTTTATAACTCACATGGCGTAATTTTGCTCTTTAAGTTTTAATTACTAAAATGCCTTAGTTAACAGTAACAGTAACAGTAACAGTAACAGCCACTAGCCAGTTATATGTATAAATGAGGTTACTTTAAACAGGGTATTTTAGTTGTGTTATCAACGAGCCATATTCGGAGGGTACCAAATATGCCTTTAACCACTAAATTGTGAACTGAAAGGTTTGCGTTAATAAAGGCTGTATCTCTGCTTTTATTGGTATTGGTTTACCATTGCTGAATCGCGTTGGATCAACGCTAATGAATCCCCAAAACTGTAAGCAGCGATTTATAAATCGAGATTCTATTAATAAGCCCAGTAGAGTTTTTGAATCATGATATTCACTAGGCGTAAGTTGCAATAGTAGATCTGGAAATGCGGTAGTTACTTCTTCAATTAACCTTTCAATCGAACTGTGGCTTTGTATTCGCCAAAGCATGAATAGCCAAAAATCACGTAAATCCAAATCATCGGGAAAACTGTCGAAGTAAGCCCAATTATATTTTGTGGTTGCAGCTTCAAACATAGGTAAATAAAAGGCTTTAAGACCATGAGTTTGATACTGCTTTTGCGCTGTCTTTTTTATATGTAAACGCCCACTTTTATTGTAAATAATGCCTGCTGCAATCGCTAAAGTACGTGTGTAATGTAGCGCATTAAACTTATCTTCATTACTACCAGCAAACTCACTAATACTAACAGGGGTAGAGTATTCGGCAACTGCAAATTTAGGAAGTAACTCTGTAGCTTGTTTTACTAATTTAGCTGGTAAATTGCCTTTGCTTGTTGTTTTAAATGAACCACCTTGTTGCATGGCTTCGTCAATAATCAACGCTAAATAACACATTACAGGGGACGTTGATAAATCATCTGGAGTATTAATTATAACGCCTTCCAGTTCGCTAAAGGGGGCGTATATCCAATTGTGCATTTGGGCTGGCGAAAGCCCAGCAAAGTCTGCATTAGCTTTATTATTACGCTCTGTATTTTTATGCTGTACCACAAGGTTTAGTTCATCAAGGCTTAGCTCTGGGCTCATTGCTACAG
This sequence comes from Pseudoalteromonas sp. SWXJZ94C, assembly GCF_015864385.1. NCBI lineage: Bacteria > Pseudomonadati > Pseudomonadota > Gammaproteobacteria > Alteromonadales > Pseudoalteromonadaceae > Pseudoalteromonas > Pseudoalteromonas sp. SWXJZ94C. Next base: position 73,975 of record NZ_JADYXF010000011.1, on the reverse strand, counting down.
TTTGGGCTATATCGTCAAATATTGAGGCATGCTGTTTTGATATATTATCCATACAGCAGTGTTTATATTTTTTACTGCTGCCGCAAAAACAAGGATCGTTTCTTCCTGGTGCCATTTAAAGTTACCTTTAACCCTGCTACATTTTTAATTATATTGACTTATTATACTCAAATCATTTAGTAATACCCAAGCCTCAATTTTAAACTAACCCTTACTTATCGATGAGTTATCAAACAGAGTTCTATACTTGGCAAACACCAAGTGCTTAATCTTTTTAGGTAATGCTTTTAAAAGCGATGCTTGGATATGAACGAGCTTTTATCGCGTTTAGATTTATATTAATTATTTGTTTAAAGATAAGTGAAATTGAGAGTTCTGGTTCCTATCGCCAGCGCAATATTAAGTAAAAGCTACGCTTTTAAATGCCAGCAAGCAGCGCGTCTACAGGTGTTTAGGTCAGCCTTGGTTGTTAACGTTGGCTGAGAGTTATAACTAATCACTTAAAGTTAAAAGCCAAAGCGCGAAATAAATTCGCACCTACGGGGTCGGTGTTTTCTGCTGGGGTTGGCATTTATTGTAGGTGAGGTTTTATACCTCGCTTTTACTTTAAAGCATTAAAGCCACGTTACATGAGCGCGAAGTAAATTCGCACCTACGGTTTTGTTAAGTGCGGTGTTTTCTGCTGGGGTTGGTATTTATTGTAGGTGAGGTTTTATACCTCGCTTTGCTTTTAAAGTATTAAAGCCACGTTACATAAGCGCGAAATAAATTCGCACCTACGGTTTTGTTGGGTGCAGTGTTTACGTTTTTGTAGGTGAGGTTTTATACCTCGCTTTTACTTTTATAGCATTAAAGTCATGTTACATAAGCGCGATGTAAAATCGCACCTACGGTTTTGTTGAATGCGGTGTTTATGCTGTTGTAGGTGAGGTTTTATACCTCGCTTTCACTTTAAAGCATTGAAGCCACGTTACATAAGCGCGAAATAAATTCGCACCTACGGTTTTGTTGGGTGCAGTGTTTACGTTTTTGTAGGTGAGGTTTTATACCTCGCTTTTACTTTAAAGCATTGAAGCCACGTTACATGAGCGCGATGTAAAATCGCACCCACGGTTTTGTTGAGTGCGGTGTTTACGCTTTGGTAGGTGAGGTTTTATACCTCGCTTTTACTTTAAAGCATTGAGCCACGTTACATGAGCGCGAAATAAATTCGCACCTACGGGGTGGGTGTTTTCTGCTGGGGTTGGTATTTATTGTAGGTGAGGTTTTATACCTCGCTTTTACTTTTAAAGCAGTGAAGCCACAATACATGAGCGCGATGTAAAATCGCACCTACGATTTTGTTGAGTGCGGTGTTTATGTTTGGTAGGTGAGGTTTTATACCTCGCTTTTAATGCAATTAAAGCCATGTTACATGAGCGCGATGTAAAATCGCACCTACGGGGTGGGTGTTTACGCTTATGTTTTATGTGTAAGTACCAAACAAAGCTATTAATACAGAGTGAGGCGAATAAAGTGGGTAATCGCCTTATTAAATAAGGCAATTACCGAATTTTAAACTTATTCTTTAGTTTGCATATTTTTAGCGCGTTCTTCTGCCTCAATTAATGCTTGAGATTTTGGGGCGCGTTTTTTCTCTTCTATTACTGGCTTTTCAGTTGATTCAGGATCCCAACTTGAGTCTAACGATAAGTTGGCAAATGGGTTGCTGTTGCCTACTTTAGCTGGCTCTGGTGTTTCTTCTATTTTTGTTTCTATTTGCTCAGTTTTAGTTGGCTCAGCTGCTGGCGTAGGTTTTACTTTTTCTCCAGGTAATGGTGCTTCTGGATCAAATACACGTACTTCAGGCTCTTTAAAGTCATGTTCACTATTAAATGAAGTTGCTTGTGGTGCTGGTGCATCATCTGGCGAGTGTAAATCTACTATTGGTTCATCAGGCGTTACTGGCTCTGGAGCACTAATAACTGGTTCTACAACTGGGGCTATGTGTTGTTTACGTTGCTTTTTAACAGGTAATGCTTCAGGGTCGAATTTACGCACTTCTGGCTCGTTAAAATCACTGGCGCTTTTTATGCGCTGTAAAGTGGTTTTAGCTGCCGCTTCAAATTCGGCTGTATTTGGTTCTGGTTTTTGCTTTGTTTTGGTAAACGTTGCGTCACTTGTTTTATCTAAAGCATTTGTTTGTTCTTCAATACTTTTTTGCTCTGTAGTCGCTATTTGAGACTCAGGCTCTATTTCGTCAATTTGATTTTTTGCCACAGCAGTTGTAACAACGTGTTCTGCTTTTGCTTCAACGTTTTCTACTTCAACATTTTGAGTAACATCGTTATTTAAGAGTGTTTTTTTAGCATCTGTTGGCTCATCAGTTACGTGTACTGTTTGCGTGACTGGCGTTATAACAGGCTCTGCAGGTGCTTGCTCTGTTTCTGGTTTATCAGTATGTGTATTTAAAGGCGCACTTTGTATTACTGGATCCGATTTTATTGGCTCTGGCTTTATTGGTTCAGGTTTTATAGGTGCTTTATCTTTTTGTAGATTAACCACCGATACTTTGGCGTTTGATGTTGCCGATGAATTTGCATCTGGCGCTGCAGTTGTTGGCTTAATAGGCACTGTTGTTGCAGGCGGCGAGGTGTCTTTATTTTTCTTGGCGCGACGTAAACGTACTATTACCATAGCGCCAATAAGTACCACTATAACCAGTATTAAAGTGGGTAAAAGTAATGAGCTCGGACTTTCGGCGATTGGTGCCGGCACCGGTGTGTAAACAGGGGCTGGCTTTACCGCCGGTTTAGGCGCTGGAGCTATATTTTCAATTGGCGTACTTTGTGTTTTTACCGGTTTATTTACTTGTTCTGATAGAACATCGTCTGACTTTACAGGTGGGGTATTTAGTTCGGTATTTTCTGTGCTTGTTTGTGTGTTAGCTGCGTTTAACTGCTCGATCACTTGTTGTTTTTGATCATCGGTTAGGTTTATAGCCGCATCAGTTGGTTGATTTGTTACTTGTGTTATTTCTGTTGTTAAAGTTGAGTCTATTTCTGGAATAGGTGCAGGCTCTACAATTTGTGGTTGTGGCTGCGTTATTATTATAGGTTTAGGTTCAACGATTTCTGGTTTAGGTTGAGTTTTTACTTCTACAGGCTTATTACAGTTTTTACTGTAATCGCGCGCTGCACTGCGGTATTTAGCGCTTGTTTTGTTATTACTATATTGCTGCATTTCTTGTTTTATAAGTATGCACATAGCTGAATTATAAGCAGCGCTGTTAAAGCTGCTTAATAAAGCAAAACAAAGGGTAAGGCGTGTTAATAAAGTTATCATAAAAGTTAATAGCACTTAAACATCAATAGTTTGATTTTAAGCGCAAAGTTAAAAATTATCTAGGGCAAGTTAACTTATGTTAGTTAGTCAATTACCATTAAGCTGCGATATTCATCGTAGGCAAATTGGTCGGTCATGCCGCTTATATAATCTTGAATTAATCTACAGCGGTAGTAAAACTCGTATGCCGCAAAATGATCGGGCTCTTCTTGCATGGCATCTATTGCGTGTTGGTAGCTATTTAAATGTTTTTTAGAGAGCTTTTTAACTAGGCGCGACTCTATTAATAAACGTGAGTCGCCATTGAGTGCACGCTTAAAGTCATCTTTGTTTAGTAGCAGTAGTGGTTTATAACAGTCGAGCAAACCGTTAATTATACGATACCCTTGTAGCTCTAATTTTTCGACTTCTTTGTTTGAAAATACATGCTCAAGCGCTACCTGCTTTAGTGTTTTAGTTACTGCATGTAGATGGCTTCTATCTTCTAAAAGCGCTTGGTTAAAATCGCCGTGGTAAATAGGTTCTATATTTTCGATAAAGCGTTTTGCGGCGTGATTTACTAGCGGATGTAGTAATGCAACGCGCAAATATATAAAAAATTCACTATTAAAATTATACGGTTGTGCTTGTGCGCGCTCTAGTGCGTAGTCTACGGCTTTATCTACAAAATTTTGATGTTGAGTGTCGTCAATTAACAGGTTTATTAATACTTTTTTGTAACTGAGTTTAAGTTTTTCGCACAACAACTCAGTGCTTATTATGTCTTTTTCTACAGCGTCTTCTATGTCGGCTAGGCAATACGAAATATCGTCGGCGGCTTCCATTATATAACTTGCTGGGTGGCGGCAGTAAGGCTCAATAGTGAGCTCTTTTTGCAATGCCTCAACAAAGTTTTTTTCGCTGTAGTAGTAACCCACTTTTTTCATTAAGTAGTTTTTATTTTGCGGTATGTCTTTTGTATCAAGCCCAGCAGGGCGAGTGTATTTTAAAATACCGGCGCTTTGGCTGTAGGTTAAATTAAGCGTTTGCAAAGAATGAATTATACGTATGCCTTGAGCGTTGCCCTCAAAGTTACAAATATCGAGTGCAAGGTGTTTAAAAACAACACCTATACCGGTGTTTGGCTCTTTACAGCGATCGGGTGTTACGCTTGCTAGGTTGTTGTTAAACCAGTGGTTAATAGCCGCTTCGCCAAAGTGCCCAAATGGCGGGTTGCCTATGTCGTGCATTAAGCAGGCCATTTCTACTAGGCTTTCTAGCGGGCGCTCTAGCTCGGTTAAGCCGTAATCTTTTTGTTGCTCGTAGCTTAAATTAGCAAAAATACGTTGCACTATAAAACGACCAACTTGTTGAACTTCAAGCGAATGGGTAAGGCGAGATCGTACAGCTGCGTTGCGCTCAAGCGGAAACACTTGTGTTTTTTGCTGTAAACGACGAATAGCTGCGCTATTTATTATTCGACCACGATCGCTTTCTAGCGCCATTTGTAAGTTTGCTGTGGTGCGGTACATACGCGCTGGCGTTATTTTTTTACTAAAATCTATGGTCATCTTTGTCCTTTTAAACCCGCTTAAATGCTTAATTTAATCTAAAGTGTGTAAATTAAACTTGTTCGTTTTATTGTTGTTTTTACTTTATATTAACCGCATATTCATATAGCCTTAAGGGACTATTGAAATCATTTCTTTTTCAGGGAGTTAAAGCCGTTTGGCTTAATAAGCATGATGCGTCCACTATCCCATTTTTATATATTATCAGTCTGTATTTTAACCTGCTCATTATCAGCGTGTAATAGCACACCTGAAAATAATTTAAACAATAATCTATCTGTTGCAGCGCAGCAAGAACTTAGTGCGCGAGCTGATGCACTGGCTGCTCGTGGCTTTTATCAAACTCAATTAGGCAATATTAACTATTTAAATGCGCGCCAATGCAGTGAGTTTAATTTACAAAGTCATCGGGGGGCTATTCGTTACCCTGAAAACTCACTCAAAGCGGTTATTGATTCTCTCGATAATAATTTTGATGTGATAGAAATTGACGTACGTATTACCCGTGACGATGTGTGGGTTGTGCATCATGATGCTCACACAGGGCGAGAAACCGGTACTGTTGATAACAAACGGCGTAAAATAGAGTCGATTCGTTACACTAAAGAATGGGGGGCTTTACGTCATCGCGATCAAAACACGGGGTTGTTAACCGCAGATATGCCACCGTCTTTTAAAGCGTTGGCGAGTACGTTTTCGCGTTATCGTAAATCGCATCAAAAGCTAAATATTGAAATTAAATCGCGGGCATCTGTCGATGATTTAAAAATGCTCGACTACTTGGCGTATAAATATGTTGGGGCAAACAATTATTTTTTTAGCAGCTTAGAAATGCGTAATTTAACGCGCCTACGTGAAATAAATCCCGATGTGTACATGATGTTTATTCAATCCCCTTCAAAGGTGTCTATGAATAAGTTGGCTGCCGATTTAAAGCGCGGGGCAGGGAGCGATCCTATTTATGAGCGCAATAAAGAGCAACTAGAAAGTATACAGTCGTATGGTAATCGTCGTCATCGCGAAACACGTTTTGATAGACCGCTAAAGCTAGATACGTTAACTAAAAAGTTAAAACGCAATTTTGGCTACGTGTTAGATATTCGCCATTATAAACAAAGTGCAGCCCAATTATTGCCCAGAGCCAAAGCGCGTGGCATTAATATTGCCACTTATTCTATTAATGGGCACGACTACCACGAACGCAGCTTATTAGCGCAATCAAGCATGCTACGCCCTAATTCTGTAATAATAGATGACACGGTGTATGGCTTTTGTTCTGTGTTTGGCTTGCCAGCGGTTAAGCCATACCAAGGTAATAACGCTTTTGCTAAGCGTATAGCAAGTATGCCCGATGATTTAGATTTAACGCGTTTAGATGAGTTATCTACTTATCAACAAAATCAGTTGTACCCTGCCACAGGTGGGCATTTAAAGTCGCTTACACCGGTTTCGCATACAAAAAAAGCGTTACACATTTCAAATGCGCCAAACCTTGAAATAGGTAAACGAGAGGCTGATGAAGAGTTTAGTCTTGAGACTGACCCTGTAGTTGAACTTGAACTTCGTAAAAAATAACAATAAGACGACTCATAATGAAAGTAACCACTAAACCATCATGGTGGCATTTTTTAATGCTGCTATTAGCTACCTTGTATTTATTACCAGAGGCTATTTTTAATGCTCAGTTAGTGTCTTTAGTCGGGCAGGGTTCTCCCTCAGCAGAGGATTTAGAGCACCTAGAAATATACGGGCGCGCTGTATCGGGAGTTGGAGTTGCATTGCTATTGGCTGACTTTTTACCAAAGGCGATGGTGGCTAAAGTAGGACGAGGCATTATTTCACTAATAGCTTTAATATGCTTAGTATGGCCGGTGGTGTTTTATGGTCAAAAGTATGTAATAGAAAAAACATTAATTGAGCCTTCTTCACCAGAGCAACGCCAGTTTGCAGTTTATAGTGCGGCACTAAGAGACGCTTTAGCTATTAATTCAATTAAAATTAATGGACTTGATTACAAAGCTGATGAGTTACATAGCTCAGAAAACCTAACCTTTTTAGCACTGTTTGGTGGGTTGTTATACAGCGACGCGGCTTTATCTGACAACCTTGAACAAGACAAACGCAAAATTATAGCTTCTTTTGTTCAAAAAAAGGCTTACCAAGATTTTGACCAACATTACACTCAGTACAGCCAACTTTATAATGAGTTAGTTGGTCAATATAAAATGTATGCCAATGGGAGTAAAAAATATAACCAAACGTTAGCCGGAATTGATCAGCGCGAACAAGGCTATTGGCAACAAATTGAGCAGCAAGTAAATGAAGGTTGGGAAAAGTACCAGCAAGCACAAAAAGCACATATTGCTAAAGCGTCTGCAAGGGCACAAAAATATGGTCCTAAAATTTATAATTACCATGAAAAAATAGCTAAGTGTTCAGACCGATATAAAAAAAGCAGCCAAAAAGATCGCCTTAGTAAGTGTTACGACAGAGCTGGCGCAAATTATCGCAGTGATATTTTAAAAGCAGGAATTGGCTATATTCCCCCCGATTATTGGTTAATTGTAGAAGATATTTCGGCGGCAGAAAACGCAACTAGCAGTATTTTAATGGGAGTGCTTACCGGTGGTTTTTATACTGCATTACAGGCCGTTAGCCTTGCAAGCGGTGGCGATGGTGGCATAAAAGACAAACGTTATAAGTACACTGACGATCCCGATCATTACCAGATGCTATTTTTAAAGCACCCTAAATTTACACAGATGTTTGTTAACGAAACGGGTTACGAGTTTAATATTAATAGCTCATTCGCTTTTCGAGGCCATGACACAACAGCTAAAAAGCTACGAGCACACTTTTTAGCAAAGGGATTAAAACTTAATAATAATTGGAAAATTAACGACCGACCTGAGTTTGCCCAAGCAGTTGCCAATAAAGTAAAAGCAGAGGCTAACCGACAATGGAATAGTGAGATGGCAAAGCACAATTTAAGCTTATCACCAAATTTGTCGTGGGTAGCGTTTCAGTTAAACCCACAAATACAAGCCAAAATTTCAGACCGTATGGGTGACTTATATGTAAAAAACATACGCGCTGATTGGAATAAAAAAAGCTTTAAAGAAAATGTACTCGATCCTAATATCGAAAAGCGTACCGATAAATATTTAGCAATGCTTAACAGTTCAAAGGGCAAGTTTGTAGATGGTGGTGAGTACGCTCAATATGGTAAGCAAGCGCTGCGCTCGGTTATTATTCCGCCTATTTCTATGTCGTTGTCGTTATTTTTAATCTGTTTAACCTTTAGCAAGCTACCACTTAAATTGTGGCGCCTTATTGCTCCACCTAAAAACACAGATAAAAAACACCCTATTACGATGTTACAAAAGCTGATAATGCCGTTATTGATTTTAATTTTACCGGTGATATTTATAAGCAATACTTTTACAAAAGATGAGCAGAGCCCAGTTAATTACTTTTTAACTAAAGTAGAGGAGTCGAGCAACCCTGTATTTAGTTACGCAATTCGTTGGACTTTACATGCTCAACCAGTGCTGCACCCTTTAGGGCTCGCATTTGAAGATAAGTTAAAAATTTATCAGCATTTTTCCCCATTGAGCAATGCGTTAGCTAACGTTGATATTTTACGCCATAGCGATGCCTCACTTGATGCTGAACAGCAGCAAAATAGGCAATATATGGTTGAACAAAAAACCAAGTTAACAATTACCACAAATGTGCCAAATGCGAACATACGCATTATGAACATTGGGCCTAAATATCGTTCGGGTATGGTACTTAGAGCGAGCCGCTATGATATTCAAATATCAGCTGCGGGTTATAAAACGTATCGCCGTTGGCATCAAATTGATGCGGGTGAACAAACTCTTTCTATTGAGCTAAAAGCGCAGTGATTATGAGAGAGAAGATGATGTTGCTAAATACTTATGGCGTGTTGTTCTTTTAAAGTTAAAGGTTTTTAATCTGGGGACGATTTAATTTATGCGTTACTTCAACGTTGAGAAAATAGTTGAGTAAATAAATACGCCCCAATCTATCAGTTTGTATCATAAAGTAACAACTTGCTTTAAAATAATTTTTTGAGTAATTGTTGTGCATTTTAAGGTGTTTATAATGAAACAGTGGATTTTAAAGGCAGTATCAATTTGCCTATTATTAGGGATGAACAATGCGTTTGCTGCAAAAGAGCAAACAGTGGTGCTTATATCAATTGATGGTTTGCGTTGGGATTACATTGAAAAACACGGAGCACCCAATTTAAAAGCAATGGGTGAGCGCGGTGTACGTGTAGGAAAGCTAATACCTGTTTATCCAACTAAAACGTTTCCTAATCATATTTCTATTATTACGGGCTTACTGCCGGTAAATCATGGCATTGTCGATAATAATTTTTGTGATAAAGCACGTAATAATGATTGCTACAGCATGGGTAAAGCGTTTGGCGATAGCACGTGGGTAAAAGGTATTCCGCTGTGGAATTTAGCAAAAATGCAGGGGCTTAAGTCGGCTACTTATTTTTGGCCTGAGTCGGATGCGTTATTTAATGGTATGACCCCAGATTATTACTACCACTATTCTAAATACAGCGATTATCAAGACAGAGTAGATCAAATTGTTCAGTGGTTAAGTTTACCTAAAGCACAGCGTCCACGATTTGTGGCAAGCTATTTTTCACTTGTTGATAGCATGGGTCATAAGTATGGACCAGACGCGCCTCAAACACGCGATGCAGTTAAACAACTTGATGAATTAATGGGGCAATTACAAACACGTTTAAGCAAATTAGAGCAAGACGTAAACCTTGTTATTGTGTCTGATCACGGTATGGCGAGTGTAGACCCTGAAAAAAGCATTGATGTAACAACACTTCCTCAAGATGAAAACTTTTTAGTTAAAAACACCGGTCCACGTTTACTTATATACACTCAACCCGATGCAATAAATGCGGATATAGCCGGCTATAAAGCTCGTTTACAAAAAGCAGCAAACGGGCGTTATACCGTTTTAACTGACGAGCAATTAGCAGCGTATCATTATAATAAAGGTACTCGAGTGGGCGATATTGTTGTGCAAACGACAGCGCCAGCAGTGTTTACAAACTCAGGTAAGGCACATGGTTTAGGCACACATGGTTATGCTTATACCGATGATATGGCAGCATCATTTATTGCTGTTGGTCCTGCGTTTAAGCAAGGTATGAATATTAAAGAGGTAAGCAATCTTGATATTTACCCTGTACTTGCAAAGGTAATGGGGCTAAAACTATTAAACAAGGTAGATGGCGACGGTAAAGCGTTAATGCCTGGTGTTAAACAAAAAATGGTTGTGCATTAAGCCGATCGGTCTTGTGATATTTAAAGCGGCTAATAGCCGCTTTTTTTATGTTTAACTGGAGAGTTATTTAAGTTCATTACCTGTGCTAGTTATCCGTACTAGTTATTCATACTAATTAACAGTGCTAGTTCTCCTTACTAGTTTTCCTCACTAGCTACATACACTTATAGTGCTGGTAAAGCCGCGTTCGTCGCTTGTTAAAGTAAGCACAAGTTGGTGGCGCTCGCATATTGCTTTTACGGTGGCTAAACCTAATCCAAACCCTTCTTTTTGCCTTGCGGGGTCGCCCCTATAAAAACGCTTAGTGAGTTGTGATAATTGTGTGGGCTCTACGCCTTTGCCATTATCGCTAATATTTATATGATTGCTGGTAAGCGTAATGTGTATAGTTGCTCCATTACCTGCGTATTTAATAGCATTCTCGACTAGGTTAAATAAAGCCTGAAAAAGTAAGTTTTTATCGCCTTGAAGTACTAACTCCCCCTGATTAATTACGTTTATATGCTGCTGATTTTGCTGTGCACTGGGCTCTAATATGTCTATTAAGTCATTAATAAGTGTTTGGCAGTTTATAGGTTCTAACTTTAACGGAAATTGCCCGTACTCAAGGCGAGTCAATTTAAGCATGGCATCAAAGGTATGTAATACGGTATCAAGCTGTTCTATTTCAAGCCCAAGCTCTGGTTGTTGCACTGCTTGGCGCTCTAGTTGTAAGCGCAATCGAGTAAGTGGGGTTTTTAAATCGTGCGCTATGTTATCGGTAATGCCTTGCACTAAGGCAAAGTTTTCTTCGATGGTGTCGAGCATGGTATTAATATGTTTGGCTAGTTTTACAAACTCATCACCTTGTTGTTTGTGAACTACACGCGCCGATAAATCGCCTTTTTGAACTTGTTCTACTACATCATTAAAATAATTTACACGCCTTAAATGCCTGCGCGCAAAAATATAGCCAAACAAACAGGTAAGTAACAAGCTGACTAAACAAGCCCAGGCTGCAATGGTTTTAAATTCAGTAATTAAGCGGCTTAAATGCTCGGTGGCTGTGGCAATAACAATATTGCCATGTTTGGTGTTTACAATACCGGTGGTAAGTAGCCTAATTTGCCCACGTTGGGTGTCGAGCACAGGAAACTCAAGGGTGTTTGGCAACTTTGGAATATCGTTAGGTAAAAAGCTTAATTGCTGAAATTGCTCGTCATCGCTTTGCCAAAATATTAAAATTTCGCCCTCGTTACGAAATACTGCTAGTTGCTGAAAAAAAGACGCTTTATCAAATTCATTAGCAAGCCCTTCAATACGAACTTGCTCGGCGTTTAAGCGCCTTTCTACTTGGCGTGTTTGCTCGCCCAATAACAGCTGATATATAAGCACAACGCATAGCACTAAAACAACCGATGTAATGGTGGCAAACGCGAGTGTAAGTCGCCATACAGAACTAAAACGCGGGTTAAATTGTTGCCAAAGGTTGGAGTTAACAATCATTATTTTGCTCTACTTGTAATCGGTAGCCAACGCCTCGTATTGTTTCTATTTGTACTTTTGCACCAAGCAATGTTAGCTTTTTACGTAACCTTGCTATGTGTACATCTATTACATTTGTGCCAGGGTCAAAATTATATTCCCATACCGACTCAAACAACAAAGTGCGCGTAACGAGTTTATTTTTATGATCGAGTAAAAAATGTAAAAGTTTAAATTCTTTAGGTTGTAAGTTAAGAGTTTGCCCAGCTACATTTGCTTTGTGATGACGAAAATCGAGGTTTACGTTTGCTAAACTTAATGCGGTTTGTGGTGGTTGGTTATGAAAAGGGCGCTTAATTATGTTTTCTACACGAATAGCTAATTCTGAAAAGGCAAAGGGTTTTATAAGGTAGTCGTCTCCACCGGCTTTTAGCCCTGCAACTCGGTCGTCTACTTTATCAAGCGCCGAGAGTATTAGTACAGGTGTTGTTTTACCTGTTGCTCTAAGCGCAGCAAGTACTTGCAAACCATCTAACTTTGGCAGCATTCGGTCTAGTATAATCGCGTCGTGCTCTTCGCATGTGGCAATTAATAATGCTTGTTGACCGTCTTGTGCGGTATCTACGGTGTAGCCTAGCTCGCTAAAGGCTTTGTATAAAAACTCGCGGTTTTGTTTGTCGTCTTCAACCAAAAGTAATTTCATTAATTGCCCCAACGCAGTAGTGGTAGGTTTTTACCTGTTGCGAGATCAATGGCTTTTTTATGACGCCCTTTTAGCGATACAAATGTGGCAACCATATAAGTTACGCCCATATCTTGCTCAAGTTGAGCTTCTATTAAGTATTGTGTTTGTGTTGAATCTAACGATTGGACAAGTTGATACATGCGGTAATTTTTTTTACGCATTAATTTAGCAGCTGCAACTTCGTCGTCTTCATCAAGTTCTGGCGGGGCATATTCAAGCTCAATTAGTTTACCTTTTACATCAACTAGCAATTCAATAAAGCGATTATGTTTTTGTTCAAAAAGTGTTACCTCGTAGGTGGTTTGTCCTTTTTCGAACTCTAGCTCAAACTCTACAATAACGGCTGTATTTAGGTATTCGGTTTCTATGTTTTTTAAAATACTTTGTGGTGATGGCTCGTTTGCATTATTAAGTTTGTCAAAAATTGCAGAGCTACTTGCATTAGATAAGCAACTGCAAAAAAATAAGGCGCTCAAAAAAATATGTTTCATATAAGTATGCTCTTGTTTTGATGTGTTTAGCCTACCAAATAAGAGGGCTAAACACATTTATTTAGTCGTATGATTTACTCTTTATATCAGCGCTTTATATTGCTTATGGAGATTAGTCATCTAAAACGCATGCTCTTACTTGGTTACTAGCAACCCATTGGCATTCTAATTCTACGGTTTGATTTAAATACTGCGTTAATGAGTTATCTTCACTTATGTAACCCCAAAGCGTTGCTTGCTGATTTTGATTTGCTGACACTAAGCCTGTTAAGTTAATTTCACTTGTATCGTCTTCTAACTCAACTTCGCTTACGCTATTTTGCTCGTTGTTATAAGTGCCTTCAAGTTCAACCCACTGACCATCAAGGGTATTAACCGATAGCCCATCTTCAAATACAGTTTGGCTATTAAATGTAAATTCAATGCCATTTATTGTCGCCATATTTTGGCTGTAACTAATAACGCCGGCTACCGAAAACTGTTGATTATATGTACTTGGATTGGTATTTGTTGATTCAAACTCTATTTTTTGAGCGAGTAATTTATTGTTGGCTTGTTGCCATACACCATCAACTTCAACAGCTTGACCAACAACAAGATTAGCTGTGGTGCCATCTTCAAATTGAGTTTGATCATTAATGCTTATTTGCCACTGCGAGTTTAGTGTTATTAAGCTCATATTGTTATTTACAAAGGTGATTACGCCTTCAAGCTCGGTGTCTATATTATCGGAAAAACTGAGGCTTTGCTCTGCATCTACTTCGGTTGCTGTAAATATTGCATTATTATAAAAACCATTAACCTCAACAAGTTGACCATTACTTAGTGTGCCGTCTATATCAGCTTGTTGGTAGTTAATAACTAAATCACCTAAAGTAAATGTACGCAACTGCTGGTTTAAATTGGTAATACTACCTTGTACTTCAAGCTCTGATTGGCTGTTAGTAATAGGGGCTTGGTAGGTAACCGTTAATGAGTTTAATGAATGACTGTAGCCACTTATTTCAAATAATTGCCCTTGACTAAAGTCGCTGCTGTTTAAGTTACTGAGTGTTATTCCTGCAATATTTACTTGATCATTTTTTATATTAATAGGACCTTTAAATACGGGGTCGTAATCTATTTCTGTTGCGCGGGCACCATTTGTTTCTACTTCTACCATCATCCCTTGTTTTATATTAGCAAGAGTTGCGTTGTTGCCCTCTATTTCTACTTCTGCTGAGCCTGCTGCAATAATATGATCGTTTACAGTAATTGAATCCGACGTTACACCTGTTACTTGCCCTATGATCACACTCGGTAAATTAGCTGAAGCAGCTAGCTCGTTGCTGTCGTTATTTGACGAACTACTGCCGCATGCTGTTAACGCAAGTGTAATAGCACTTAATGAGATTAGTTTTGCTGTATTTTTAATTGATTGGTTGGTCATGGGAAACTCCAAGTTAATAGCTATTGCTGATGGAGTAAGTGTACTTAACCATGTATATCAAGAAGGTGGACAGAACATTAATTTTTGTTAATGTTACAAAAAAGAGCGCCGAGGCGCTCTTAAGGGAAGAATCTTTACAAGTAATAATTATTTAAAATTAGCGATACTTGTTTTTGTTGCTGTAACAGTACGAATTGCATACGACTCATTAGTTACACCAAACGGGTATCCACTAACTGTCCAATTAGGATTAGAGAAGTAGTCGTACTGTGTTGCACTACCAAACACATGTGGGTAGGCCATAATACTTGCAAATACATTTTGTTGACCATGACCCATACCGTCAGTGTAAACGCCACCTGAGGTATCGCCTTGCTGACGCGAATGCGCTAAACCTTGGTTGTGACCTAGTTCGTGTAAAAATGTAGTTGCGCCACAATCAATCGCACTAATTGAATACATACGGCTGCTCATTGAGCTATATAAGTTACCATTGGTACCTTGACCAACCCATGCTAAACCACACGAAATAAGACCGTTACCAGCGCTTTGACCTGTGCCAAGTACAGCAACCATATCGGCTTTCCAATCGTCACGTAGGTCATTCACATAAGCGCTATCAGTGATCGAATCTAACCATTCTTCTGAAGGGGTTACTGCGTAATCGCCTAGGTTTTGTTTACCAACAAGGCGCAACGTAATATCTACACCATTTTGGCTATATACTTGATTACTAAAAGCAATTAGCTGACTTATTTTCGTATCAATATTACTTGTTGCTGCTGCTGATTGGTCAGTATATAAAATACCAATATCAATTGTTTCTGCTTGTGCAACACTTGCCATACATAATGCAGTTGTTATAGCCGCTGTTGTGATTATTTTTTTCATTGTTGTATTTCCTTACTTTTTTTGTGGTTGGAACTATTTTTAATATTTGTGATGCTGGTAAAGTATTCATTAAAGCTATAATTACGTTGCTTTTTATAGGTGTATCCACCTATTTTAAATATTTAATTAACCGTCTGTTTTGGGGGCAAAAATATCTACACCTTTTTCTCTTTTTGGTTTTAATGCGCTAACGTCGTGTTCAATGTGGCTTTTATACAAATCGCGTTTAGCCGCTATCCAACCGTATTTTCCTTTACTTTCGAATACATAATTACCGCTTGGTGCAGTAAATTGCCCATATACAGCATCTTTTCCTACGGTTAAAACGGTGTTGTGCATTTGTCCGTCTACTCCGGTTACCTTACCAAATATACTTTTATCGCCGTTTTCGGCGCTTACTACATTGGTTACTTCTGCGGTATAGGTTTCGGCTGTTTGAGGAATTGCTAAGTCAAAGTTCTCACCCTCTTTTAGGGCTTGAAGCGAGCTTAAATCAAACTCAACATAGGCTTCGTTGTGTAAGTCAGTTGGTAGTACTTTTGCGTTTATAAGCACTTGTTTGGCTTTATCTGATAGTCGGTTTACAGCATCAAACTCATTAAATGGTTCACTTTGTTCTACTGGTAGGTTTGATTTAACATTTATAGGATCTTTACTCATATCTATAGGTGCTGGTGCATGTGTATTTTTAGTCGATTGAGTATTAATAGGTACTATATCAATAGCAATTGGAGCGCTCGGTTCTGCTGCTTCATCGGTGTTAATAAATAGCTGGTAAATAGCAAATGCCGATAGTGGGATCACTAAAATAAAGACAGAAGAACGTTTCATTTGTTTCTCTTTTGGTGTTTTTGGTTAAATCAATGTTACTTTTTATAGTATAAGTTTGATTAGATCAAGTTAATAAATGTAATTAAAAAGTTTGAAGGGTTTGTTTTTTAATTCCTTATAAAATATAATGATATTTATTTTTGGCATGTTTTATGAGCTTTTTAGTATTAGTTTTTGTAGTGTTTATGCGGGGTTTGGGGGTTTTATAGGTACTTATTTATTTCGTTAAATACAATACTGAAATGTTTGTTTTTTTAGTTAACTTAATTGAAAAATAAAAGTGAATTAATTTCACCCTTTGTAGCGTAATGGCTAATTGCCAATAAATTATTTGCCACGTATGTTGAAGAGTCAAACATATTGCACAAGAGGGATTTATGACGCTATCTGATCAGTTGCTTAACCGAATTACTGCAGGGTTAGTTGCCGTAATTATTGGTTTTTCAAGCTCAATTGCACTGATTTACCAAGTGGTGATCACTCTAGGTGGCACACCTGATTTAGTGGCAAGTTGGATTTTAATGCTTGGTTTAGTCATGGGAACAACCTCAATTGGCTTATCATATTATTACAAAGTACCCATTTTAATTGCCTGGTCGACCACCGGGGCTGCATTACTTATTTCAAGCGCACAGGGATATCATTTAAACGAAGCGATAGGTGCGTTTATGTTTTCGGCTTTGCTTGTGTTTTTGTCGGGCATTACTGGCTGGTTTGAAAAAATAATGAACCGCATTCCCAGTGAGCTTGCCTGTGCCATGCTTGCTGGGGTATTAGTAACATTTGGTATTGATGTGTTTAATTTTATGAACGGTATGCCGTTAGTAATAGGTTTAATGGTGCTTATGTACTTTATAGGTAAGCGTTTGTTTGCGCCCTTTGCCATGCTAAGTGTGCTTATAGTGGGCGTACTTTTGTCGTGGAATATGGGGCATATTGATACAAGTACGCTGCACTGGAAAATGAGCGAATTTGCTTATATTGCGCCAGTATTTAATTTACAAGCATGTATTAGCATAGGTTTACCGTTGTTTATTGTAACAATGACCTCGCAAAATTTGCCAGGAATAGCCGTGCTTAAAGCACATAATTATAAAGCACCTATTTCAGCAACGCTTAATGTGACTGGGTTTTTAAATATTATTACTGCGCCATTTGGCGCGTATTCTATAAATTTAGCGGCAATTACAGCGGCTATTTGTATGAGTGAAGAAGCAGACAAAGCTTCTGATAAACGCTATTGGGCAAGCATTGCCGCAGGCGTGTTTTATATAATAATGGCGTTATTTGCCGCTACATTAGTAGGTTTAGTCGCAAGTTTACCGCAAGCACTTATTTTGGCTTTAGCGGGTATCGCGCTATTTGGCACTATTGCTAATAGTTTGCAACAGGCACTTAACGGGTCGCAATATACCGAAGCCGCCATAGTAACGTTTTTAGTAACGGCATCTGATTTAACATTACTGTCGGTAGGTTCAGCCTTTTGGGGAATTATAGCGGGTGTGTGTACGGTGTTTGTTACCCGTAAAGATTAAGCTGTAGTTTAAAAGTGACGAGCGCGATGTAAAATCGCACCTACGGGATTGGTATTTTCTGCCGGTGTTTGTGCTGTTGTAGGTGAGGTTTTTTACCTTTGTTTATATTAATGTAGGTGAGGTTTTATACCTCGCTTTCACTTTTAAAGAATTAAAGAATTAAAGCCACGTTACATGAGCGCGATGTAAAATCGCACCTACGGGGTCGGTGTTTTCTGCCGGTGCTTATGTAGTTGTAGGCGAGGTTTTATACCTCGCTTTTATTTTTAAAGAATTAAAGAATTAAAGCCATGTTACATAAGCGCGATGTAAAATCGCACCTACTGGCCTGTGTTTTCTGCCGTTGCTTGTGCTGTTGTAGGTGAGGTTTTATACCTCGCTTTTATTTTTAAAGAATTAAAGAATTAAAGCCACGTTACATGAGCGCGATGTAAAATCGCACCTACGGGGTCGGTGTTTTCTGCCGGTGCTTGTGTAGCGGAGTTTTTCAAGTTAGTTGTCGCATCAAATTAAATTTTATGCCGCCCGCATTGCTTCTTTTTTCTCTGGATTTAAATTTACTTCATTGATCATCGTCCAATCTCGAGACTTTCCTGACCAACGACTTGGATTCTGTAATTTCGCCATCTCATTTACCTGATGACGTTTCGCTAGTATCGCTTCATCGAATCCTAAATGACGCTGGTTTGGCGTGACAAATTTAATACCGCTGTGCAAGTGCTCATCGTTGTACCAATCAACAAATCCGCTAACCCACTTTCTTGCGCTACCCATGCTTTCAAAGGCTGTCTCAGGGTATTCCGGGCGATACTTTAACGTCTTAAATAGCGATTCAGAATAAGGATTATCATTACTCACAGACGGTCGGCTAAATGAAGGAATAATGCCTAACTCCTGCAATGTCGCTAATAACGTTGCCCCTTTCATTGGACTGCCATTATCCGAGTGCAGCGTGACTTGCTCAGGCTTTACCTGCTCTCGCCTGCAAATATCTACCATTAAATCAGCCGCCAGTGTGCTTAGTTGTGTGTCATGAACCTGCCAACCAACTATTTTTCGACTATAAATATCCATCACTAAATATAAGTATAAAAACTGACCTTTAACAGCTGTTGGCAAATACGTGATATCCCATGTATAAATTTCGTTTACACGTATTGCCTTGAGCGCTTTTGGCTTTTTTATCTTTTTATTTGGTTTAACTTTTTCTCTGTGTGTTAATAATTTATGTGATTTCATAACGCGATAAAACGAGCTTTCTGATGCTATCCACACACCTTTATCCAATAGTTTAGGGACTATCTTACTGGGTGGTAAATGGCCATATTCTATTGAATTAACCGTCTTAATTATACGCTGTTGCTCTAATTCAGTTAGCCTGTTAGGTGGTCGCTTTATCGTACTTGTTCGCTTATCTGTCATATCATCAGCTTCAATCCAGCGTTGAATTGTTCTTGCCGTTAGACCAAGTAACTCACATGCTTTTTCTTGCCTTGCCCCTGATTTCTGCGCGTCGGTAATGAGCTTTATCAGTTCATGACGTTCAGTTGAGCTGGTTAATCGTCCTCGTTGAAACCCCAAAGCGCATCTGCTTTTTTTTTGAGTACAAGTAAGGCGGCTGTTTCTGCTAACGCTTTGTCTTTACGATTAAGCTCTTTTTGAAGCTGCTTAATTTCTTGTTTGAGCTGTTTACTGTCTGATTTTACGGGCTTCGTTGAAGGCCCTTTAGCAAAATCTTGCTTCCATTGTTTAATATGATGCGGGTAAAGCCCCTTAGCACGGCAATATTCATTAAGAGCTGCTTCATCTAAACTCGCACATTCAATAATGGCGTTAAGCCTTTCTTCTAAGCTCCAGTCATGAGGGCGTTTTTCTATTGTCATGTGACTACCATTATTTTTAGTTTCAAGTTCATGGTTTTTAGCAAGCGCGATCCATCGTTGCAAGGTTGAATAACCGATGCCTAAATCAAGCGCAATATCTTCTAGGCGAACATCATCACATTGAAATAATGCTTTTTCAACAGCTTGAACTTTAAATTCTTGTGTAAATCGACGTCTCATTTTATCTGCCTCTATTAAAAATTAGAGGCGACAACTATCCTGACACAGGGGGGTAGTTGTAGGTGAGGTTTTATACCTCGCTTTCATTTTTAAAGCATTAAAGCCATGTTACATAAGCGCGATGTAAAATCGCACCTACTGGCCTGCGTTTTCTGCCGGTGTTTGCACTGATGTAGGTGAGGTTTTATACCTCGCTTTTAAATTGTTTTTGGCTGTATAAAAAAACAAAAAGCGATGTTAAAATTAACACCGCTTAAAGTTTACTGTTTTTTATTAAAGCTTTATAGCATTGGTTTTATTACATCAAATATAGCTTTAATGTGGTCATCTCTATTATTTAATGCCGCTATGTAACGGTATTTTTCGCCACCAGCTTCTTCAAAAATTTCTCGGTTTTCGTGCTCTAACTCTTCAAGTGTTTCTAGGCAGTCGGCGCTAAAAGCTGGGCTTATTATTGCTACGTCTTTTATACCCTCATCAGGGAGGCTTTCAAGAGTTGCATCTGTGTAAGGTTTTAACCACTCAGCTTTACCAAAACGGCTTTGAAACGTGCTTATTACTTTTTCTTTATCTAGACCAAGTTTTTCGACCACTAAGCGCGTAGTTTGCAGGCATAAACAGTGGTACGGATCGCCTCGTTCTAAAAACAGTTTAGGCATACCGTGATACGAAAAAACTATTTTTTGCGGCATACCATTCGCTTCTAAATCTTCACTAATACTGTTAGCTAAAGATTCAATGTAACTGGTGTTTTTATGATATCCATTTATAAAATGTAGTTCTGGTACCCAACGCCACTTTCGCAACACGTTTGATACCGCATCGAAAGTAGAGCCGGTAGTTGGGCTAGAGTATTGCGGATACATTGGCATTATTATAATACGTGTTAAGCCTTTATCTCTTAGCTCTTCCAGACCTGCCTCAATTGATGGATTGCCATAACGCATTGCCATAACAACTTCGGTATTTGTGTAACCTTGCTCTTTTAACAGGGCATTTAACTTAATACTTTGTTGGCGAGTAATATGGGTAAGTGGCGAGCCATCTTTGGTCCATATGCTTTCGTATAATTTTGCCGAGCGTTTTGGGCGCACACGTAAAATAATTCCGTGGAGTATAATCATCCATACTAAGCGTGGTATTTCTACAATGCGGGGATCTGATAAAAACTCACGTAAGTAAGTACGTAAAGCAGCAGCAGTTGGCGCGTCAGGGCTACCTAAGTTAGTAAGTAATATTCCCGTTTTTTGGTTAAAACGCCCATCGTGGGGATTGTCGGTAACGGCAGAAAATCGCGACACGTTATGCTCCTTTAAGCAAAAATTAATGATGTAGTTGGTATAAACCTAAACTTAAAATAAAATTATTTCAATTTAGTTCAAACTATTGAAGCACATTGTAACGAATAAAAGCCCGCTTTAGATCAATCATTTAGAAGTTTTAACCATTATTCTAAACGGCGTTGGTTTTTTGGCTTCGAGCTGTTGAAGTTTTTCGATTGATTTGCGAATAAACACATGACCTTTAGGTAGTAGCATAATACCAGTGTGGTTATGTAATGCATGCCCAAGTACCATGTTTTCTTTAAGGTCTTGCGCTGAACAAATAAGCACAGAACCTGATGTACTTTTTTGCTCCTGCATTTTTACTTGGCTTACCTCCAAGGCGCGCACAATTTTTGGATGATAAAAAGTGCCGCTATAAAGCTTTACGTTTTCGAGAGCCTGTTCATGCCTCTCTTTTTCATTTTTAGCAATGCTTTGCTCAAAGGCATCCCAGTAGTCGCGCGCTAGTCCTAATACCATAGCACCAATAGGAATATCATTTCCGGCAAGCCCTTTAGGTATGCCATTACCATTGTAGCGCTCAAATTGATAATAAATCGCGTCTGACAGGTCGTGTAAGTGCATTGCGGGCATTAGCATTAGTTGCGCCGTACTAGGGTGGGTATAAAACGTTTTACGTTGTAATTCGCTTAATTTGTTAACCGGTTTTTTGTAAAGCTCGGGATCCATAGCAAGTAAACCTATTTGCGCTAAATAACCTGCCATAGGCGCAAGATCGATACTTTTTTGCGATAAGTTTAAATAAAGCGCTATTTGGGTGCAGGTATTTGCAATGTTCTGTGCTTTGTTACCATCGAGGTGCGGATTTGCATTAACAAAGTTATACAGTAACTCCACAGTTGATTTATGTTCGTGTTTTTCTCGCTCGTTTGCATCTTCTAGTTTTTTTAAAACTTGCTTGATTTGTTTAGTGCGCTTTTCTACCCGTTGCTCTAACGTGTTATTTAGTTCAAGCAGCTCTTGGTTTTGTGTTTTAACTTGGGCTTCTAATAGTTGGTTTTGCTTTTTTAGTTCGAACTTTTCGAGGCTGTTATTAATACTGCGCAGTAGTAAATCATTTTGCCATGGCTTTTGAATATAACCATTAATTTGCCCTTGGTTCACTGCTGCAAGTGTGGTTTCTATATCTGCATAGCCTGTTAATAAAATACGCTGTGTATCGGGTGCTAACGCCCGTGCTTTTTCTAAAAATTGCGCGCCATTCATTTTTGGCATACGCATATCACTAATAATTAAACCAAACTCATGGTTTTTAAAAAGCTTTAAAGCACTCTCAGGATTGTCGCAAACTATGTTTGTTAACCCATTCGTTTTAAGTAACCGTGTTAAAGAGCGCAATACTATTTCGTCATCATCAACGCACAATACATCAATACGATTTATTGGTGCGCCTGGTATTGTGTTTATCATTGGTTCACCTTTATTTGACTAATGTAGAGGGTAAATTTTCAAAGCTCTTATTAACGCTTGTTGATAACTGCAACGATGATTACCAATTTTGCATTTCGATTGAATAAATTAGTTAAGATAAACTTAGCTCTGAAAATGCTTTTTCCTTAATTAAGCGTAGCTTAAAAAACTATTAGAGTTGCATTATTGTGCTCGGGCGACTAAACGTTAGTTACTAAAGCTATAAGGATACAAGCTATGAATGGATCAGATAATTTTGAGCACGCTTTTTTAGAAGAAAAAAAACAACGATTAACTGCCGAGCAGCTACTGAAAGATAAAAGCTGCGTTTTAGTTGCCATTAACAATGAGCTACAAAAAAAAGTAGCTGATTTAGAACATCAACAAAAAATGTTTATTCAAACAGAAAAAATGGCAACCTTGGGCACGCTGTGTGCAGGTGTTGCACACGAAATAAATAACCCCCTTGCTTATGCCATGAGTAATATTGAAAGCCTTCAACATGTAGCACCTACCTTATTTGCAATGCTAAAGCTTAACGATCAATACCTAAATAACGACATTCCCGAGACGTGTTATAAAAGTGAATTAGCGCTTTTAAATAAACAACAACATTTTTCGTGGATTGGTAGCGAATTTTTAGCACAAATAAACGATAGTTTAGAAGGCTTAAGGCGCATTAAACACATAGTTCATAATTTATTAAACTTTACTCATTCAACCGCAAATCAAGATAAACAATATATTGATGTAATTGAAGCCGCAAATAACGCATTAAAGTTATTGAGTAACCAACTTAAATTATGTGAAGTTAAAACGCATTTTGATCTGGTGCCCGAGATATTCTGTAATTTGTCGTCTATTAATCAAATTTTTATAAACTTATTAATGAATGCGCGCCAAGCATGCGAGTTCAATACAACTAAAGGCAGTATTCTTGAAGTTAATGTTTTTGAAGTAACAGAACACATATGTATTGAAGTAAAGGATAACGGCTGCGGTATGAGCGAAGAAGTTCAAGCGCACATATTTGATCCATTTTATACAACAAAGGATATTGGAGAAGGAACTGGAATGGGTATGACACTTGTGTACGCTATGGTACGCGATCACCACGGAAAAATAGAAGTTAATAGCATAATAGACATCGGTACGACTATTCGTTGCCTGTTACCCCTAAAAGTAATGAATAACTCATAAAACAATAATGTAAACAAACTGCAATCTTTCGGTTTTTTGATGTTTTATGCTTTAGTTGTGTGTATTTCAATCTATTTAATGTGATTTATTCTTATCTTGAAATTTATTTGCATACTTAGACCAAAAATTTAGTTTTTTTCATTTCTTTTTGTTTGCATATGTTGCTAGGATGTTTGCAACAGGTTATGAATACCATAACTGCACACATATTATAAGAACACAAAACAGGGTCGTCACTATGCCAACATACCGTTTAAACACAATTGCTGTTGCAGTTGCTTTCGCGTTTAGCGCACCAAGCATTGTTAACGCAGAAGAAGCACCAATACAAGCAGCCAAAAATATTGAGCAAATTTCTGTATTAGGATCGCGTGTATCTAACCGCACCTCTACAGAGTCTTCTTCTCCTATTGATTTAATTGATGCGGATGATCTAACTAAAGGTGGCTTTACTGAGCTTGGGCAAAGCTTACAAGCTACAGCGCCTTCATTTAACTTTTCACGTACTCAGGTTTCTGATGGTTCTGATTTATTTAGACCCGCAACCCTTCGTGGCTTACAACCAGATCAAACGCTTGTATTAGTAAATGGCAAGCGTCGTCATAACCAATCAATTTTTGGTCTTAACGGTACAGTAGGCGCAGGTGCTGCAGGTACAGACATGAATGCTATTCCGTTAACTGCACTTAAAGGCGTTGAAGTATTACGCGATGGTGCAGCGGCGCAATATGGTTCTGACGCTATTGCGGGCGTTATTAACTTATCACTTAATAACTCAACAGGAATAACTACTGGCTTTGTGCAGTATGGCGGCACAAGCGAAGGTGACGGCGATACTATTTCAGCCGGTTTAAACCGTGGTTTTGATTTAGGTAACGAAGGCGGTTTTATTAATTTATCGCTTGAATATCGAGATGCAGATGGCACTAACCGCGCCGAGCGCGATACAGGTGGCTCGCTTAATGTTGAGCCTGGTACGCTTAGTGAGGATGTACGCTGGAGCCAAGGTAATTCAGAAAGTGAGTTTACTTCGTTATTTTATAACATGGCCTTACCAATGGGTGGCGGTGAGCTTTACTCATTTGGTGGCTACTCTGAACGTACGGCATTGGGTAATGGTTTTTACCGTAACTTTAACGAAGCCTCTAAAAATGTAACACAAGTATACAGTGATGGCTTTTTACCGCGCATATACAACGAAGCACAAGACATTTCATTAGCGCTTGGTTTTAAAGGCGATATAAACACAGATTGGAATTACGATGTATCGGCAGTGTATGGCGAAAACCAATACGATTTTACATCGCGCAATACATTAAACGCCTCTTACGCGGCTGAGTACTTATTTAACAACCCAAGTGCGAGCGATGCCGATATTGCAGCTAATGCAGGTCCTACGGGCGGTTACTCAGGTGGTTTTAGATTTGATCAAACAACCGTTAATCTTGATGTAAACGGTGTTGTAGATATTGGTCGCAGCGAGCCTCTTTATGTAACAGTAGGCGCAGAGTACCGTAAAGAAAACTACGAAATAGTTGCAGGCGATGAAGCATCATACGCATGTGGTTTTGCAAATACAGATACCTCTTACCCTTCAGTAAACGATCCGGATCAATTTGCTGAGTGTGGTTTTCAGGCTTATAACGGCTTGCGCCCTGAGGCAACAAACGACAGCGATCGTAACAGCTATGCATTTTATGTAGATGTAGAAACGATGATCACCGATGCATGGAACGTAAGTGGTGCACTGCGCTATGAAGACTTTTCAGACGCTGGAGATGATCTAATTGGTAAATTAGCAACACGTTATGAGTTCTCTGATGACTTTGCAGTACGTGGTGCAGTGTCTACTGGCTTTAGGGCGCCATCGCTTCAGCAAAGTGGTTATACAGCATTTACAACTAATCTAGGATCAGACGGTACATTAACGCAGTCATTCACTGCAAACACTGGAAGCGAATTCCCAAGTGCGTTAGGCGTTGATAGCTTAAAGCTTGAAACATCAACTAACTACAGCGCTGGCTTTGTTTACGATGTAACGAGTGAGCTTTCGTTAACGGTTGATTTTTACCGCGTAGAAATTGAAGACCGCATTACTCTTGGCAGCTTACTAAGCGCTGACGATGTATCGTTCAGCAGTGAGGCAGTCGCTGCCCTACAAGCCACTGGTGCAGTACAAGCTAACTACTTTTCAAACTCAGTTAATTCGACTACGCAAGGTGTTGATATTATTGCATCGTACCGTACTGATGTTGAGGGCGGTAATTTTGGAGTAACCTTTGCGGGTAACTTAAACGATACTAAAATTGATAGCGTAAACGCAGAAGACGGTATACCTGAAGAAGTTGCTTTTGATGACCTACAACGTAGCTTTTTTACAGACGGACAACCAAGCGAACGTGCAACGCTTACTTTTGACTATGAGCGCGATGCGTACACATCAACACTTCGCTTTAACTACTTTGGCGAAACAGACGTAAAATACTTTGGTAACGACCATATTTCACTACCTGGTGAGCTTTCTCCAACGGGGTCGTTTAAACCAACAAGCACGGTTGAGTCGGCTGTGTTAGTTGATTTAAATGTTAGTTACCAAATTAACGATATGTTTGCGCTTTCGGTGGGTGCCGATAACGTATTTGACGAAACGCCAGACGAATTAGGTGACGACGAAGTACTTAACTTTATCACTAATGGCGCGTTTAAATACCCTGTACGTGCATTGCCTTACGGCTTTGATGGCAGAACGTATTACGCAAAAGTAAGCTTTAGTTTTTAATTTATAAAGCAAATTAAAACAACATTAAGCGCAGTTATTAACTGCGCTTTTTTTATTATTAAAAAAGCACAAAAAGGCTACTAAAAACACTTGCGCGGTTGAAAATTAAGCCTACAATCGCCATCTCTTAATTAGGCTAATATAAAAGCCTTTTTATTATTTAACTTAAAATAACCAATTAGTTTATAGGAAATGTATGACTAAAAAATCTAAAGCAAAAACCGCAAGCAACAGCGCGGTAGACACAGGGCGAGGCGTTATAAACCACAATGCACTAGCGGCGTTGGTAACCTCTAAATTATTTAAACCACAAGTTGTTAAAGCTAAAAAAGGTAAAGGCTCGTTTAAGCGTAGCAACAAACATTCAGGACAAGAGTCCTATTTAATCGCGGCTTAAATAGCACCGATAAAATAGGGCTTTTGTCGAATTACTCACGCCAGCAAGCTGCGCGTCTTTTATCTATCATTTATCACATCGAATTTGACGTGAAACGCTGTGTTGTAGACGTAGAGCTTGCTCACGTTAGAAGCGCAGCTTCTCTGTGGTTTTTTATTATTTAACCCCGAAGCTCTCCTCTAAAAGTGCAGCTCCTCTAAAATCGCAGCGCCTCTAAAACCGCAGCGCTTCTAAACCTCTTTGTGAATAACACTCCTTAAAAAATATGAATGCACATAGATAAGAAAAAGAGCAGTAAATGAGAAAGGGAAACCAATGCTGCCCCGTGGTTATTTAACCACGACAATTAAAGTAAAAGCGTTGCTTTTAAACGCCAGCAAGCTGCGCGTCTACGATGTTACACCCAAGCTTAAAAGTATGTGTTGTAGACGTAGAGCTTGCTCACGTTAGAAGCGTAGCTTCTCATTATTTTTTATTATTTAACCTCGAAGTTCTCCTCTAAAAGTGCAGTTCCTCTAAAAGTGCAGCGTCTCTAAAACCGCAGCGCTTCTAAACCTCTTTGTGAATAACAGCCCTTAATAATATGAATGCACATAGAGAAGAAAAAGAGCAGTAAATAAGAAGGGTAAACCAATGCTGCTCCGTGGTTATTTAACCACTGCAATTAAAGTAAAAGCGTTGCTTTTAAACGCCAGCAAGCTGCGCGTCTACAGGTTTCTATTATATCGAATTTGACGTGAAACTCTGTGTTGTAGACGTAGAGCTTGCTCACGTTAGAAGCGCAGCTTCTCATAATTTGGCGTATTGGGTTTAATATTTGTGTAGTTCAAATACTTCTGCAAAGCGCTTTTTAAGCGCCAAAAGTGTTCGTTTACACAAATATTGCAAATTAAGTTAGTTAACTCAAACGTGTTACTTTTATTTTAATTTTACCTGCATTAGCACCGTAAAAGCGGTTTAAGTCGTTTGCAAACGGGCAAAACTCACCAGATTTTTCTATTTTAATATCTGCGCCGTCAGCTATTTCAAATAAGTGATCGTCGTTTTTATTAATAGCACCAACCAATGAAAACCACTGTGCGCTTGCAAGTCGTCTAAAGGGTTCTAGCAAAGCAATAGGGATTTCTTTTACGCCAAGTTGTACGTTATCGCGATGCCAGCCCGAAGGTGGGCATTTTATACCATCATCAAACCAATACTGATCAGGATAAGGTGTAAAGCGATAAGTCGCG
This sequence comes from Pseudoalteromonas sp. SWXJZ94C, assembly GCF_015864385.1. Taxonomy (NCBI): domain Bacteria; kingdom Pseudomonadati; phylum Pseudomonadota; class Gammaproteobacteria; order Alteromonadales; family Pseudoalteromonadaceae; genus Pseudoalteromonas; species Pseudoalteromonas sp. SWXJZ94C. Next base: position 45,936 of record NZ_JADYXF010000011.1, on the reverse strand, counting down.
CCTTGCTCTAGCATTAGCCCTGTGCAGTTATAAAGCTCAGAGGCAAATGCCATAACATCTTGGCTTTGGTTTGCTGCCAATACACTCATGTTTTGATTTGCGAGCATTATATGTGCGCTAAGACCGGTAAAGCGCAATGTACTACTATCGCTATAGCTAATTTTGTAATGTAGTTTTTTAAGCGATTCAGGTCGGTAACTGGTTAGTTTGTTTATTCGCTCAGCTACGCTGTGATGTACTAAGGGCTCAAGCTTGCTGGCTTCGTTATCAACGAGTACATGGCAGTCTCTATCAATTAGCTTAAATAGCGGATTAAACCAAAAGTAGTTTTGTTGATGGCTCAACGCGAGTGGATCAGGAATAACGGTTACATCATCTTGCGCTATTAAGTTGCTATTAGGCAGCAATGCTTCGTAATCTATATCGTAACTGGTTAACAAGGATATATTAAGAGGCTGTTCTATTAACCACTCTAATGCAAAGCGCAAGCAAATATCAGCTAGCCCATCGCGGTAATAGCCGCCACCAATGTCAGAGTGCGCGCCAGCAAACCACAGCTCGGTAATGTTGCTTTGAGTGTTCATTAATGTGGGTTCAAACGCGCGGCGTTTTTCATCAACGGCTACACAGTGCAAAGCTTGAGTAATATTTGTGGCTATAGTGTGGTTTTCAAAAATAACATGTTCTGCGCCAATAGCGGCTTTACTTATTTTTGAAAACCCAATAGACGCAACGGTATCAAATACACAAAGGTATACACGCTCGCTTATTAATAGCTCTAAGCATTTTGCAAAGCGCCTAGCAAGTGCCGCGCCTCGGCTAAAACCAGTTAAAAGTAAGGTATCGCCTAGTTGATAGTGAGCTTTAAAGTCGTTTAACGCTTGATTTAAAATACTTGCCACGTCGTCACCACGTGGCGCAAGTGTTTGGTTTAATACACGCTTTAAACGGCTACCTTTAGTGCCAATACCTTGATAATAAAAACTGAGTTGGTTTGGAAATGGAGTAACAGGGGAGCCTTCTAATTTACCGCCAAGTAGTAAGTGCAATTTTAGAATGTTAGAAATACTGGCGTCTTCTTTAAAGTGTTCTGAGCTAAATTGCTCTGCGTCACGGGGCTCGTTTCCTGTGCCGTCAAAGTTAAAAATTAGCGTTTTACCCGTCATAACCCAAATTCCCTTAGTTGTTTTAAATACTTTATACAGTCAATGTTAAAAATTAAAGACAGCAATACCGCTAAAGCTGCATTACTGGCTTTAATATTAGTTAGTGTAATTTCATTTTTGGACGCACTACACGCAGCACTTTTTCACTTATCCATAATGCAAAGGTTTTTGCGCTGCCGTGTATAGCACGCTGGTGCATGCGATAAAGGGATATATACATAAAGCGGGCAATTTTACCTTCAATAAAAAAGGTATTGCTGGTTAGGTTACCCATTAAGTTACCCACGGTGCTGTAGCTTGATAAGTTAACTAACGAGCCATGGTCGCTGTATTTAAAGCCACGTAGTGGCTGTTGCTTTAACGTTGCTATGAGGTTTTTTTCGACGCACTGCGCCATTTGATGTGCCGATTGTGCACGTGGCGGTACTTGCTTACCATCGGCTTGGGTAAATGCGCAGCAATCGCCTAATACAAAAATGCTTTCGTCAACGGTGCTTTGTAAAAACTCATTTACTTGAATTTGGTTGCTGCGAGTAAGCTCAAAAATACCTAAGTCTTTAATAAAGTCAGGTGCTTTTACGCCTGCTGCCCACACCATAATGTCAGCATCAATGTGTTCTTCATCTTTGGTGATAAAGCCTTGTGCGGTGCCTTCTTTTACCTGAGTTTGCTCACGCACGTTTACGCCAAGCTTTAATAGCTCGCGTTTGGCGCTAACAGCAATACGCTCTGGTAATGCAGGTAAAATACGCGGGCCGGCTTCTATTAAATGAATATGCAAACGCTTAGACGACATATTTGTTAAACCATAAAGCTTTAATAGCTCAGATACATGGTAAAGCTCAGCTGAGAGTTCAACACCCGTAGCACCGCCGCCTACAATGGCAATATTAAGTGATTGTTGTTGGTTGTCGTCTTGATGAAGTCGCGTAAAGCTATCTAGTAATGAATGCTGAAAGCGTTCTGCTTGTTGGCTTGAATCTAAAAAGTAGCAGTGCTCTTTTATACCAGGGGTATTAAAGTCGTTACTTACGCTGCCAATGGCAATAACAAGGTGATCGTAACGTACTGTACGACCAGGTAAAATAGTGTGACCTAACTCATCGTTAAGTGGGGAGAGAGTAATTGTTTTATTGCTTTGGTCTATATTGCAAAAAGTACCAAGTTGAAAACGATAATGATGCTTTGCGGCATGTGCTGAATACACAACGCCATCTAAATCAGGGTCAATAGAACCTGTCGCTACTTCGTGCAGTAACGGCTTCCATATGTGGGTACGGTTTTTGTCTATTAACAGTATATCTGCTTGTTTTTTTTTCCCTAGCTTATGCCCTAGTTGGGTTGCAAGTTCTAATCCGCCAGCACCACCGCCAATAACGACGATTTTAGGTATTGTAATACTCATAACGTTGCCCTTAAAAATAATATACCCAAGTGATCTGTATTTTTTATTAGTTTTTTAAGGTGACTTGGGTATCAATAAATTATTTTGGCAACAAGTAGTTACTACTCATTTTATGGGTGCCTAGTTTGCGCCTAAAAAAAACCGATGTCAGCAATAAATAATGTTATTTGTTGTATACTGAGTTGCAAATATTTCATCTGCACCGCATTTTTATAAGCATGACTATTGTTTAGCCACCTAAAGGACATTTATGACCACGCCACTAATTCAATCACTTGAGCAGCACTTTGGTTTTAGCCAATTTAGAACAGGGCAACAACAAACCATAGAGCAGCTTTTAAATGGTCAATCGTCGCTGGCTATATTTCCGACCGGCTCGGGTAAATCGTTGTGCTATCAATTAACTGCGTTGCATTTACCAAATTTAACGTTAGTGGTTTCGCCTTTACTTGCGTTGATGAAAGATCAAATTAGCTTTTTAAATAGCAAAGGTATTTATGCAGCTAGCCTTGATTCGAGCCAAGATCAAATGCAAAGCAGCACTGTAATGAATGATGTGCGAAATGGTAAAATTAAAGTATTAATGGTGTCGGTTGAGCGCTTTAAAAACGAGCGTTTTAGAGAGTTTATAAGCCAAGTGGCGCTTTCGATGTTAGTTGTAGACGAAGCGCACTGTATATCTGAGTGGGGTCATAACTTTAGACCCGACTATCTTAAACTGCCACGTTACCGCGAAGAGCTTAATATTCCTTTAGTGTTGTTACTTACGGCAACGGCGACTAAAAAAGTAAAACGCGATATGGCAGAGCGATTTGCTATTGCGCCTGAGTGCATTGTGCAAACGGGCTTTTACCGCGCTAATTTAGATTTAAGCGTGCTGAGCGTTAAAACCGCCGATAAAAACACCGAGCTTGCCAACATTGTACGCGCGCAAAACGGGCCAGGTATTGTGTATGTAACCCTACAGCAAAGCGCCGAGCAAGTAGCTAACGTACTAAGTGCGCAAGGTTTGCATGCCGTTGCTTATCATGCAGGGCTTGAAGATACGCTACGTTGGCAAATTCAAGATGACTTTATGGGCGGTAAAATTAATGTAGTGGTGGCAACCATTGCCTTTGGGATGGGCGTTGATAAATCGGATATTCGCTTTGTTATACATTACGACTTACCTAAATCGATAGAAAACTACAGCCAAGAAATTGGCCGAGCAGGGCGCGATGGCAATCCATCAAACTGTTACACGCTTGCTAATCTGGATGGCCTAAATACGGTAGAAAACTTTGTATATGGCGACACCCCTGAGCTTAGCGGTATTGAATATGTAATTAACGATATTCGCCAAAGCCACCAGCAATGGGAAATGCAAGAATACAGTCTTTCAAGCGAAAGTAATATTAGGCAACTAGCACTTAAAACCTTACTAGTACAACTAGAAATACAAGGCGCAATAACGCCGCAATATGCTTACTACGCCGATTTTAAATATAAATTTTTGGTTAATAAAAACGAGCTACTTGACCATTTTGATGAGCAACGCCAAGCGTTTTTAACACAAATATTTAGCCATACCGATTTTAAAAAAATATGGGGCACGCTAAATTTTGACTCCCTGACGCAAGCCGCGCAGGTTGATCGAAAACGTGTAGTGGCTGCTCTTGATTACCTAGCTGAAAAAAACTTAATAACGCTTGAAACCAAACGTATTACCCAAGTATACAAAGTGCATGGAGAGGTTATAAATAACCCTGAACTTGCCCAGCAACTTCATGATTACTTTACCGATAAAGAACAAGCCGAAATTAAGCGTATTGCTGCATTAATAAGATTTTTTGAGCTACAAAGTTGCTTAAGCTATAATTTAGCGCGCTATTTTGACGATCAAAATGCACCTGAGCAATGTGGGCATTGTAGTGTATGTAGAGGTCATGCCGTTAAGCTTGAATACTCTATAGAGCCTACATATATTGACGAGCAACTTATTTATCAAAAGGTTGGCGAGTTTTTAGCGCATATGGCAGGCAAGGGTAATCATAATGTGGGTATTGAAACCCAATGCCGCTTTTTAGCGGGGATGAGTGTGCCATTATTTGCGCGTAATAAAGTGCGCCAGCTGAGTGGCTTTGCACTGTGCGAGCAGATGCGTTACAGCGATATTAAAGCAAAACTACTAGCGCGTTAAACTAGTTACTGTATCCTAGTGGCTTATTCAATAAAGTAAGTCACTATGCCTCATATTGTTATTCCCGTTGAAAATATTTCTACCACCCCAGAGCCTGTTACGTGTGCTAACTGCCAAGCTTGTTGCTGCCAATTAGAAGTACGTATAGTGACCGATACTGGCGTGCCATTTCATTATATTGAATACGATAAATGGGGCAGCGAAGTGATGAAACGCGCTGACGACGGTTGGTGTCAAGCACTCGATCGCAACACGCTTATGTGCTCTATTTACGAAAACCGTCCATTAGTATGTCGCGAGTTTGAAATGGCGTCGGGTGAGTGTATTACCGAGCGTGATTTAGCGGGTATATAGTTATACCATTTAGGTTAGTTAACTAAATTATACTTACATACAACTTATACCTACAAAAAAGGGGCTTAAAGCCCCTTTGTTAATTACTGTAAAACGCTAAACAGTTACACTTTAAAGTAACTAATATACTTTTTAAGCGTACTTGATAGCTCTGCTAATGCAACGGCTTCTTGCGCGTTACTATTTAACGACAAGCTGGTTTCTTTCGACATACTGGCTATTTCTTCAACGCCACTGCTAATTTGCGACACTGTTGCTACTTGGTTTGATGTTGCCTCAACAATTTCAAGCACATTACTTAATGAGTCGTTTGCTTGTTGCTGTATTTGATTTAGTAGCTGATTGGCTTCATTGGTTAGCGTTAGACCGTTTTCTACCTGCGGTACTGTGGCTTCCATTGCTGTTACCGATGCTTGGGTGTTTTCTTGCACTTGTAAAATCATTTTTTCAATATCGCCAGTTGCGTCGCCAGTACGCTGGGCAAGTTGTCTAACTTCATCAGCAACAACCGCAAATCCTCGACCTGTTTCGCCTGCTCTTGCTGCTTCTATTGCAGCATTTAGTGCAAGTAAGTTTGTTTGATCTGAAATACTACGGATCACACCTAAAATATCGCCAATGTGTGTAACATGCTCTTGTAATACATTTACTTGAGAAACGGTTGCTTTTACAGCCATCGAAATCTGTTCAATTTCGGCTGCCACTTTTTGAACAGCTTCGCTGCCTTGCTGAGATAACTGCGCGGTTACTTTTGAGTTATCTTCTGTTTGCCTTACACCATCTGCTACCGAGTGAATACTACGACTCATTTCTTCTAGGCTACTTACCGCAGCGTTTGTATAAGTCACTTGTGTATCTGCTGCAGCAAGTGCTTGTTGAGAGCCCGAGGCAACACTTGCAGAAGATGTTGATAGCTTATCAGACGAATCAATAATACTGTTTACAATGTCTTTTAGCTTAGTTTGCATTACTTCTACCGACGCCATCATGCTGTTAGAGCAACACGAGTGAACCTCGCCTCTTAAATCACCCTGTGCAATAAACGCAATTGCTTTAGCTGCTTCTTGTGGTTCTCCGCCTACAGAGTTTCTAATTAATTGGCTTATAACATAAGCAACGCTTGCGCCTATTAAGATGGCGAGCGCCGTTAACGAGATCATCCAAACTTTAAATGGGCTGGCTATATCGCGTGTTTCTTGTGTTGTTGTTTGATTAGCTTGTTCTTGTAAGTTTATAAAGAGGTTTATCGTATTAAGCCATTGTGTAAATGCAGGACGAGCTTCGGTTAATAAAATATTGGTGGCTTGATTTAAATTCCCCGCTTTTTTTGCATTTATTACGTTTTGTATTAAAGGTTGAGTACGTTGCTCTATTTGATTTATTTTATTAATAAGAGAACGCTCTTCGCTCGACATGTCGGTGGTTAACTCGACCATAGAGCGACTCGATGTTTGATAAAAAGCGTCGAGCTCTTTTATATTATTGTAAACCTGGTTTAAGTCACTTTGCTCTGTCATTAGTACAACATCGCGAACTGCAATTGCTCTGTCGTGTACGCTACCTCTAAAGTTAATAGCATAACGCTGCTTTACTGAATTAACGTCGGTCATATATGTAATATTAGCGTTAATAAGGCTAACGCGTGAAACTCCGATAATGGTTAAAATAAGCATCATCGATAAGATCACACCAAAACCAGTAGCTAAGCGCATATTTATTGTCATGGTTTGTTCCAAATGTAGGAAGTACTAGCTTTTAAGCTCTACCAGTACAATTAAACAATTTATAATAATTAATACATTATGCATCATGACTACTAGTTTTAGCACAACAATAAGTTTTTTTGTCAAATATATGTATATAAATTTATGAGGAAGTTATAAAAACAAAAAAAGAGGCCAAAGGCCTCTTAAGTTTATTTATGTTATTTTACTTCAAATGGTTAGTCGTATTTAGCTTCTAACTCATTAGCTGTATGAAATTTTTCGTGGCTTTGTAGTTGCTCATCGTATTTAACCAGGTTTTTAAAGTGTGCTAATTGACCTGCGTTTTTAACAACTTCAACAATAAACGACATCATAAAATCAGCGCCGGTTAGGGTATCGCCCACTAAATAACGTTTGCCTTCAAGGCGGTCGTTAAAGTAACTAATTACTTTAGCTGTTTCAGCATCTGCGTAACCTTCTAAAAACTGTGTTTTAGCGCCGTCTTTTAGTACAAACATTTTAAGTAAAAGCGGTAAAATTGCTGAGCTTTCTGCAAAGTGTAGCCATTGCTGGTAATCAACGTATTCAGCTGTATTTACTTTTGGAGCAAACTTACCGTTACCATATTTAGTAATAAGGTAGTCGGTAATAGCGCCTGATTCAGCAATAATTAAACCGCCGTCTTCAATTACTGGCGACTTACCAAGTTGATGAATATGCTTTAGTTCGTCAGGAGCTAGGAAGGTGTCTTTATTACGCTGATAAGCAATAATTTCGTAATCAACATTTAGCTCTTCTAAAAGCCAAATTATACGTTTAGAACGGGATTTATTTAAATGGTGTAGTTTGATCATGTCAGTCCTAGTTAACTTATAAGGGCTAAGCCCTTATAAGCTGTTTAAAATTAAAGTGGGTTATTAATTTTAACCACAGTTTTACCAAAGTTTTTACCGCAGATCATATCGTTGAACGCGCCTACTGTATTTTCAATGCCTTCTACCATGTGTTCACGGTATTGAATTTTTCCATCTTGTAGCCATTTTTGCATGTCTTGTGCAAACTCGTCGTAACGGTCGCCGTAGTCATCAAAAATAATAAAGCCTTGCATTTTAATACGCTTAGTAAGCAACTGACCCATTAGCATGCCTAAACGGTCAGGACCTTCTGGTAAGCTAGTTGCGTTATATTGCGATACTAAACCACACAGTGGTACGCGCGCTGCGGTATTTAGTAGTGGTAGTACGGCGTCAAATACTTTACCGCCCACATTTTCATAATAAACATCAATGCCTTTGTCGCAGGCTTTTTCTAATTGCTCTGCAAAGTCATCAGCTCGGTGATCAATACAGGCATCAAACCCTAGTTTTTCAACTGCGTGTGCACATTTTTCACTGCCACCAGCAACACCCACTACTTTACAGCCTTTAATTTTAGCTATTTGACCAACCGTTGCGCCCACTGGGCCTGTTGCTGCTGCAACAACTACAGTTTCACCTTTTTTAGGCTGACCAATATCAAGTAAACCCATGTAAGCAGTAAAGCCAGGCATACCCATAATGCCCAATGCGTACGAAGGGTTTGCAGGTTCTTTACCTAATTGCATTAAGCCTTCGCCGTTACTAACGGCGTAGTCTTGCCAACCTGTGTATGCAAGTACCCATTCGCCTTTGCTAAATTTATCGTTTTTAGATTCTTCTACTTGGCACACAGTTGCACCAACCATTACATCGCCTAAGTTAACTGGGTCAGCGTACGACTTAGCATCGCTCATACGACCACGCATATACGGGTCTAGTGATAGGTAAATAGTACGAAGTAAAACTTCATCGTCTTTTAATGCAGGAAGCTCTACTGTTTTTAATTTAAAGTTTTCATCTGTTGGAGCGCCATTAGGGCGTGATTCAAGAGTAAGTTGGCGACTAGTCGTAGACATAAAAAAATCTCCTATTAATATAAATAAACTACTTACCGAATGTTTACGCTTTTAAAATCGTGTTCAGCTAAACAATAATGCGCGGCTAAGCAGTATGAATATGTACAATGCGTACCTTAATACAGGAGTTTTGGGCGGGTGGTTGATAATTCAACCTTTAAAACGAGTATTTATTCTAATCGCTTTATTTTAGCTTGCTAAAAATGTGGCTACTATAAAACTGACCATTTTTATAAATAGCCTGCTTAAGCACCGCCTCTTGCTTAAAGCCACTTTTAGTAAGTACTTTCATTGAAGCAACATTATCTGAAAATACCGCACCAAAAATACGATTTAAATGAGAGTTTATAAATGCTTCGTTACATATAAGGTCAATAGCGTGAGTAATAATACCTTGCCCCTAATAGGCTTTGTTTAGCCAGTAACCAATTTCGGCACTGCGGTTATATTCAAACTCACCAGGGGTAACGCCAATACACCCAGCAAACTGCCCGTTTACCTCGATGGCTTTGACTAAACCATTTTTTGAGCCTTGGTTTATCCACCACTCAGCATCGGCTTGCGTATACGGAAACGGAATTTTTGACGATAAATAACGAGTTACGTGTTCATCGTTTAAAGTGCTAATAATAAAAGGTGCGTCTTGGGCTTTAAACTCTCTGAGTACTATCATGTTTTTAGGTTAATTATTGTAATGTGAGCAATAACTTAGCAATCATTTAATTACTAAACAATTAAAAAGGCAAATGTAAGCATCTAAACTTAGTACTCAGGATAAGCACTTAAATAAATATAGTACCGCTATAACTTTGTTTTAAAGTCATCTAAGATAGCCGCACTATTTTAGGTCGAATCATGCGAGTAATCATGCACCCACACATAGCCGCCCTTTATAACAGCGCTCAAAAACCAAGCCGATTAATTATTGGTTTAATGAGTGGAACCTCGTTAGACGGGCTCGATGTAGCACTGTGTAAAGTAACGGGCGCAGGCTTAAATACACAAATAGATGTATTAAAGTTTAAAACAATTGAATACAACGACGACTATAAAACTAAAATAAAACAAGTTTTTGCAAAGCGTGAATGCGATTTAGAGCTTGTTACTTTATTGCACCCTTGGGTAGGTAAGCTGCACGGTAATATGGTTAATCAGTGCTTAACTAAGTGGAATATAAACCCAGCAAATATTGATGTAATAGCCAGCCACGGTCAAACTATTTACCACTGCCCACAATCGCAGCATAACCATAAAGACTTTAATAACGGCACCTTACAAATTGGCGACAGCGACCAAATAGCAGTCACTACCGGTATTACTACCATTGGGGACTTTAGGCAAAAACACATAGCCGCAGGAGGCGAGGGCGCGCCACTTGCTGTGTATGGCGATTATTTATATTTTTCGAGCGCGGTCGAAAGTCGTATTTTGTTAAATATGGGCGGCATAGCCAACCTCACATTTTTACCTAAAAGTGGTGATGTGAGCGATGTATTTAGCTCAGACATTGGTCCTGGTAATACCATTATGGATGCTTACGTACAACGTTACTTTAATGGTATGCACTACGATAAAGATGCAATGTTGGCAAAAGCGGGAACGGTCAATAAATTATTATTAGAAGCGTTATGCAACAATGAATTTTTTAAGCTCGACATGCCTAAAACAACAGGTCCAGAGGTGTTTAATTTAGTCTATTTAGAAGCCGCTCATACCCGTTCAAATACACATAATTTAAAGCATGAAGACGTTATTGCAACGCTCAATATATTTACCGCTCACGTTATTAGCCAAGCAATAAACGAATGCGTTAAAAACGCACCCAACTGCGTGGTATATGCAAGTGGCGGCGGAATACACAATCCATTATTAATGGATCAATTATTAGCACTCAGCCCAGATGTAAAAGCATTTAAAAACACTCAAGCCCTAGGCGTAGACCCTGATGCAAAAGAAGCCGTGCTTTTTGCCATTTTAGCAAACGAATGCCTAGCAGGAGAGCAACTTCATTTAAATAATAAAGCGCAAGGTATTGCGGGCGTTACTATGGGTAAAGTAAGTTTTGCTGATTAATAATCTATAAGTGCTGCAGAGCTATTAAGTGATTATTTTAGTGTTGCTAAGTACAAGCAGCACTAAAATAAAGATAAAAACATCGCCCCCATACTTGCAAAGTATCTGCGTATGCCTTGTGGCTTGCTGCGCTCTATATTTATAAGTGGCGCGCAATAACCTTGCTCAAATGCCTTTATATGCATATCAAATTGCAGGCTATTTTTTAAAGTCGCGTGTTTACCGTGCAGCATCATTTGCATTACAAAGCACTGGCTTTGCGTAATGTGGTTTAAAGTTAGGTTGACTAAACCACTTTCAAGATCTGCATTAGTGAGTACTTTTTCAGTAAAATACTGAGCCCCTCTAGCACTTGGATGTGTAGCACTAAGCGAAATTATATCACCCTCATGTGCCGCATCGGGTAGTACACATTGTAGTGTAATATTATGCGCAGCATCAGCATGTAGCGAAAGCTTTTCATATTCCATGGTGTGGCTCATAGCCGCAGACATAGGATCTTCGAATGATTGCAGTGCAAATGTTAATTGCACTAAAGGTGTAGTCATTTTGCTTGGTCTTCTTGAATTTATTAACTCATCGGATAGAAATTATCCACCATCAAGATTACAGAATTATGACTATTGCAGTAAAGCGTATGATTACTGAGTGGTTTGATCAAAAAGTTGTTTTTTCTCATCCAATTTGGGAATCGTTTCTCACACATCTGGAATAGAGAGTGAGATGCGAAAAGCTACTCGCATAATTTTTATACTATTCAGTAAAAAGTTAACACTGCATCATGTAGTCATTTCTATGCGTGTAGTTTTGGTTTAATAACGATAATGGTTTATTTAACGGGTTAAATTAAAATAACCCATTAGAAAAGATAAATTATTAACCTAAAAGTAGATTTTATGGCGCAGTTTAGCTTGTACAATTAGAGAGGCTATCGAGTTTAATTTATATTGAAAAACACTATGCTAAATCGCTCAGCATGGAAACTATAGAAAGGGCGCCTAGCGTTTACGAAGCGAGGATCCCAAAAGAGGAAGCTGCGCTAGTCGCCAAGGCTATTCGAATAGAGACTGAAAACTATTTTGATGTAGCTGGGGTTGATAAAGATGCCAAAATGTCTAATTTAGTTGGTGGCGGGGATGTATATAGAGATAAAAATGGCAGGAAATATGAAAAATTCTAACAATAAAGGCAGCTTTATTTATGCGAGATAATTATGAAATAGTACATGTAATTGATATTACTTATTGCAATTTAGGCGAGCAGGCGCTTATTACATATTATAACGAGTCAGATGCATTGGGGGCTGTGGGAGGGGTTAATTTAACATTAGATGATATAACTGAAACTTGTTTAGGAGTTAACTTCCAGCTTAACGCTATGTGGTCATCACAAAACGGTCATTTATGGGTTGTAGATGATCAAGGTGACGTATTTACAAACGCCAACGTTAATTTTAAGCAGCCGCCTTTTGAGCGATTAAAATTTAATTCAGGTAGCTTTGATATTAACTGGAACGTTACTGAAGTATTCAAAGGGCAATTAAATGCTATTTGGGGAACAACCGATGACGATGTTTGGGTGACCTCCTTTGCAGGACCTGCATTTCATTGGGATGGGACATTATGGGTAGAACATTCACTCCCCAAAGCGCCCAACGCAATAGATGGCTCCGCCAGCGATGATGTTTATGTTGTTGGTTATGAGGGAAATATACACCATTTTAATGGCAATGAATGGGTGAAAATAACCTTACCTTCAGGTATTCCGCAGCAAGATGCATTTACCGATGTAAAAGTGCTTTCACAAGATAAAGTGTTTATCACGGGTCGAAGTGGTTGTTTGTTAGTGGGTAATGCCAAAGAGGGTTTTACTGATATAGGCTCCGCTAAGTATTCATGGTATGGCATAGGAGCAATAGAAGAACGTATTTTTCTTGCAGGTGGCGAGCAAGGTATATTCGAATTGATTGATGGGCAATTTGTATGTCTAAAAGATAAAGGGCAGCCTGTAGGTGTTTTTGAAACGCCTAACGCCATTAATTTTATTCCAGCAGAGCAACAACCAAACCCATGGTTTGTAAGGTATGAACCTGGAGCTAGTAGAGAATGGACAAAGGTAAATACTTAATTGTTTAGCAAAACTTAATCCCATATTACTTCAATTTTTTAAAGTATACTTTGAAAAGTTGATTCAGGGAGGTAATTGCAGAATCTCGTTTTTTTAATTGAATTTGGTTGTTTGAGTTATTCTACAGCCTCGTTAAGTACCCAAAGAATTACTTATGAAGCATAGTAAAAAATCGACACTTGAATATCTTAAAGAAAATCACTTCCCATTGGTTTTTATTAATATGTACGAAGGTAAGGAGATACCAAAGAATTTCGATATTTCATTCGGAATACCTGAGGAGCTGTTTTTATGCTCAGAGTCGCAACAAAAAAGCCTATTGCCAGAAGGGTATCAACCTCTATGGGACGATGGTAATTTTAATGCGATATTTTGCAGGCCACCTGAAAGTGAAATGATTGTACAGGTTTATGTAGGGGGTGGTGAAAAGACCTACTCAAGCTATCTACATTTTGTTGCCCATATGTTCGTTTTATTTTGGGAACTAGAATGGGATGACCTGTTTGTCGAGTATGCTAAGGTATTGGACTTTGATTATCTAGATTCTATGTTGGTTTTTCTAGAGAGATATCATGAGGAACTTCCCCCTGAAGAGCTAGAAAACAAGATAGATGCTTTAATTTCTGACTTAGTGGCAAGCAATGCTTAGTAAAGCATAAATTTAAAGCCCGCTCACAGCACTCAGCCATTCCTCGGCTTTGAGCGGATAGCGGTTGTTATATATTAAGTTAAAATCTTATTATGTTGAAACGACATAAATGTAAAAAGCCACAATCAGTAATACCTTCCAAAACGCTAATTAAAACAACATCAAACTCTTTTATATCCAGCGTAAAAATACAGTAATCGATTGAACCAAAATAGGAACTCAGCTATGGTTTTTTGATCAATAGAAATAAATAAAAACGAGTTGAGCCACTATGGAAAAATTACTTAAACTTATAGATAAACATCTTGAAGATCCTGAAGTTGTAAGGTTTTTTAATGATTATTCTTTGCAATTCGAGTATGACGAGGATGAATACTATATATCCTTTACCGATGTTGGTTTGGAATTTATTGCAGACAATGCTAAACGAATAACTACTGTATTTATATCGTCGTTATCAAAAGGCGCTATAAAAGAGTACTCGCCAATTAAAGAAGGCGTGAGCTTTCGTTCAACAAGATCCGAAGTACGTAATGTAATGGGGAGCCCTACTAGCTCAGGAAATCCATTAGCCGATACAATTCTTGAACCAACAGGCGGATATGATCGGTATGATAACAAACAGCATGCAATACATTTCGAATATAACAGTAAAAACAACACTATTTCATTGATTACGCTAATGAGTATTAATGATGCTCCTTAATTAGTTAACAGAAGCGTCATGTTCGAAAGCCCGCTCACAGTACTCAACCATTCCTCGGCTTTGAGCGAATAGCGGTTGTTATTATTGTGATGTATTAAATCAATATTTAGCCCTTTGATTGCTCAAAGCTAATTGTTGGTGCAATGCTTTTAAGTTATAAAATCGCTTTGTAGTACAAAGCGATTTAAACTTTAGTCATTCATACCTGCAGCGAAATAAATGGTGAACGAATCGTAATATAATGGAAGATGGTCACCGAGCAGCATGTAAAACTACGTGTTATATAAATACTAAAATGTTATGAGTTACAGGATAAATTATGGATATCTCTCACTTTAAAAACTCAAAAACACACATTTGGTTTTGTGATGTTTTGGGGTATGAAATTATGGTTAAACTAGAGGTAGAAAAAGATGAAACTGTGGAAAGTTATTCTGATTTAATAAGATGTATAAATAAATGGGATGTTAAATTATTAGGTAAATTGGAACCCATCATCTTTGATTATTACGAAGACACCCTTTTAATGTGTGGTGAAACTGAGCCACACATTGAATCACTAAAAGATATATGGTCACATCTCAAAATCAGTTCGTTAAAAATCTTTACTCATGGTTCGGCATTTTATGTTATGGCTGATGGTTTTTGTGATTGGGAAGTTGAGCACGGGTTAGAAATTGATTTTAATGAGTTTTTTGACATTTTATATGTAGGTTCATTTATAGGTAATGGTTTTTATGAAGATCCTAAAAATCCTAGCTACGGTAATTATGTGTGTGAGTGACTCATTTATAATAAATATTCAAACTGCAATTATGCAGTTTTTTTATGCCTCAAATTTAATATTTACGGTAATAATTGTTTATTTTTATGGTGAAATAATAATGTGCAATTAACTACTGGTTAATCTGTATGTAAAAAGTAAAATTTTATAGCCCATTTTTATAGAGCGGTAAGATTGAGTGCCTAGTTTGCTTTATGGGTACGTTATGAACCCATCTAGTTTTACGGTATTATAAAAAGGCATAGTCATTTATTAAGTGACTACTTACTACTGTATAAAACATTAATAATAATGTGTTTTTAACTGAAATTACGCGACTCGCGTACTATTAATTTTTATTAATCAATCAAGGAATGTTATGAGAAGTGTTTATTCTCCAGTTCAAATTATAGTCGCCACTCTTATAGGTGGACCCTTGGCCGCCGCCTATTTTTTAAAGAAGTCATTTGAATCAATAAATAAAAATGATTTGGCAAAAAAATTGTTTTATGGATACCTAATACTTAGCGCAATTATCATCGTAGTTGCACCTTTTCTGCCAGATGAAACGCCTGATATGTTAATTCTAATCGCTTACTTAACTCCTATGATTGTAATACTTAAAGAACACTACCTTACTAAAACACAAATATCAGACTCAGAAGAATATGCGTTTGAATCAAACTGGAAAGTATTTGGGATATCTTTAGCGGCGGGTGTATTATTCGTGGGGATATTTGTTGGAGTTACATGGGTCACAATGCCAGAAGAGGATGTTGCTCAATATTTTGTAGAAGACGTTAACAGTACGAACTTTGAGCTTAACCCTTACTATTACTCAAGCATTGAAGCAAAAAAAGGTCTTAATGATGCTGATGTAATTTTAACTATTACTTTGGCCAACACAGCGGTTGATGAGTTTAAAGATGCTGACGAAGATGAACTCAGAATAATAGCAATGGATTTTATAGCAGATAATTACTTAAGTTATCTCGCTGAAAACAATGTGCGTGTAATTGTTGATTTTCAAAATTTAGCACATGAAACTGTTAAAAAAATCACATTATGACTTTCTAATTTAGATATTAATTATTAACGGTCGTTGCTGTGGTTAATAAAATTTGACCACAGTTTTAAGGGTTATGTATTTAATTTTTGACTCACCGGACATTAAACTAGCCTGTTAATGATGGTTTAGCGTTGCTCTTACATTTACGTTTTACCACCTTCAATTCTGCTCACTGCTTTTTAAGTAAGGACTACTAAATAATATGTTGACTATACATTCTCATATACAAAAAAATATTGAGTCAATTCGTGACCCTAATTTTGGTGCGACTCAAAAAGGCACACCTGACAAAAAAAATAAAGCGACAGTAAAAAATATTCATGCGCAATGGAAAAAATTAATCCAAGAGCAGCAAGGCACTATTAAAAGGCAATATGAGCGAGGGCTTATTAATGGACTAGAGTGTCGTAGTTTAATGGAGGCTGATTTTAGCGTTGAAGATGAAATATACAGCGCAATGATAAATTGGCTTACAACTATAGATTTATCAAACTCGGTTGAAGTTGAGTATCTTGCTACGTTTATTGAAATTGTGTGCAGTTCAGACTATTCGCCAAATGGATTAGTAATATTAAAGTATCATCAAACAATATTAGCTAAAATAGAAGAGCTCATTGAGCATCAACGAGTTCATCAGCAAAATACAAAAATTAACGTGGTTGTTTCGGGTTTAATAACACTCTATTTTTATCATTCGGTGAACAGTTATGCCTCTGGCTTTGTTGAGCAATATGAGCTCGATAAAGTGGATGTGGCGTTATTACTTCCTGCTTTTTATCGAGTATTTCCAAATGAACATAGCAACTTGATAATGAGTATTTTTGAAGAGTATCACCCAGATGTTATAAACGAGTTTACTCATCTATTGCATTTGAGCATTGTTAGGCACGCTAAAAATAGCAGCTACGGCTGGATGCACTCAGAACTATTAAGTATGTTTGCAAAGCCTGCAGATGTGCTTTATAAAAACGCACCAGTAATTTTAAAAAAACTGCTCAATACCTACAACTTTACCATGAGTGAGATGGATTATTTAATTGAGAATTTAATGCTAAGCCCGCTGGGAATTGAAGGTAAAAAAACACACCAAGGACATATTCAAGAACACTTAAATCATATTAAAGCAAAGGGTGCAAAACAAAGTATAATTAACGATTATCAACAAAAATTAGATAATATAGATGCAGTTAGCCAAGATGAATACCACAAAAATATTAAAACAGCACTGCGTAGAATTACCGTTTCGGCTCCTACTCGAAAAAGCGTGGATATATTACTTAAAGCCACCACTGATGAGGCGAAAGTAACACATTTAAAATCATTACTTTTAGAAGCTGATGCTTTAAAAAATACACCTAAATTATTTAATATTAATAATAAACTCACCGTTATATTTCGTGATTTTAATTTTAAATTACTCGTTATTGAAGAACTGATGTATCGACAAGAGATCCTCTTACCAAAGTTTGATTTAGACTTATTTGCCAAAGAGTATGTAAAACGCGAAATTGACCGAGAAGAAGATGGATATGAGTGTATTCCTGAAGTTAAAAAGTACTTTAAAAACGTAGAAATACCGATGACTTTACTCGAAAAAGTAACGCAGCTTTATCAAGACAGTGGTTTAAATGGTGGAGCTGTATTTTTAGAGCACATGCATCCATTTTGGGATCCCGGTATGGGAGATGAAGTACCCAAAGTAACGAACAAAGCAATTGATGATTTAGCTCTATTACCTAATCTTACTAAAATAATTGGTTTAGAAAATAGCGAGCCGAGTAAAAAATTATTAAATGCCTTAGCTGAGCGAAATATTGAGTTGGAAGAGGAGGAATAATTTAGATTACGCCTTTAAATTTTTAGATTAAAAGCAGGCGATTATTTGAATCAAAGTATTAATTTGTTTCCTGTTTTTAATTTAATTAACAGCTATTAGCTTGAGCATAGCGATGTGAACATTATTAAAAATAAACCCTAGCTAAAGCTTTTAGCAAAATGACCGATAAATTACTTAATAGGGTTTAGCGATTAAGGATAATCATGGTCAACAGTACACTTGGCAATCACGACAATTTAAGCACTTTACTTGCCCAATCAGTCAATAACGCTAACCAAACGTCTGTGACTCCTGTGCTGCACACCAGTAGCGACCTTCAAGCTATTAATGATTTACAAACTAACGCGCCAAAAATATCCGAAAAACAACTAAGCCAGCTAAATAACGAAACTATTGATGAAGCACTAGCCAGCAATCAAAAAGTAGGGGACGTTTTACAGCAGCAACTTACCTCGTTATTTACTATTTCAAGCACGCCTAGCATGCTTAACTATAAACTCTCCGATGAAGAACTTGCCTTGCGCACCGTAATAAGCTCTCAGCATGAAGGGTTATTAAAAAACGAAAACAGCACCCAATTAATTGAGCGATTAAATGCGTCGGTTAAAAATATTCAGGGTGCTTATGCTAATACCAGCGATATTTTATCGAGTTTAGGGCAGCTTGGGCATGAGCAAAAAACGTTTTTAGCCTCAAGCCAGCAACGTGTAGAGCGCTCACTTAATCCTTATATGGAAAGCCTTAATCGCGCTAATTATGAAAACGACGATAACTACCTGTTTGAGCTCTCGGTAAAAACAAAAGAGGGTGATGTTATAAACATTACCTTTAACTCATCGCAAGGTTACGATGAAAACACGGGCGAAGCCGTTGATGGTTTTAGTTTAAGTTACGAAGTAAATGGCGATTTATCTGAGGCTGAACACAAGGCGCTTTCGCAGGTACTTAGTGGTGTTGGCGAAATGGCCGATGAGTTTTTTAAAGTAAGTGAAAATTCATTTAATCCTCTTATAGTGCCAAACCAAACAGACATGAGCTTAGACTTTTTAGCAGGCTTTAACAGTGAACAACTGGCAGGTTTTAATGTATCGTTTTCAACAACGCAAAATAAAGATCTTGATTCGAAAGAGAACAATCTTGATTTAAGTTACTCCATTGATGAAGCATTAAACCAGCAAGCACTTGTGTTTAAAGCTGCAGGTGGGCAAAACGACATTGATTTTGCACTCGATATGTCAACCATTGGCGCTAAAGACACACAGCAATTGCAGCAATATTTAGCGTCGCTCGATCAAAGCTTAGAAGATAGCCAAGTAAACAGTACCGAAGACGATAAAGAGTCGGCATTTGGGCGAAAAGGCGACGAAGCAATGCAGCAAGGCTTTGCATTGTTCAAAGGCGCGTTTACAAGTATGTCGTCGGCGGCTGAGCGCTATAGCAATATAGAGTCGCTTGCAGATCAGCAATTTAATGACGGGCGCGCCATGGTTGCCGATTTGGTTGATAACATGATCACAAACGATACCCGTTATCAAGGGCTAGGCAATAAAGCCCCAAATACATTAGGAGCTGGTATTTCTAAGCTCGCTGATTTTGATGCTACGTTTTCTTATGCGCTGGATAACGGCGACTATCAGCCTAAAAGTACAATTGAGCTAAGCCAAGCGACTGATCAAACCCAGTTAGGGGATCTTAGCGGTGTAACACAAAGTAAAAATGTAAGTAGCCACTTTGATTATCAATACAGTCGTCCTGATTATTACAACAAAGAAGAGAGTTATAGCGTAGGGACTGCGGTTAAAAATAAAGAACTTGTGGGGCTTGATCAGTCTCACGAGGTTGATGTTGATACAAAAATGTATGCCTTTAACCCGCAAACAAACCAATACGAGCTGCAAATGGCGATGCAAGAGCAAACCGTTAGTAAAAGCGACATTCGTTTAATTGACGATATTTGGCTCGAAGAAAACGAAAACAGCTACAACATGAATAAAAAAGAGCGTGTTGAGAGCGATGAAAAGCAAGACGAATTTAAACAAACAAGCAGCCATTCTCACAATAAGTTAGTCACTTTAATTGGTGATTTAGATAAGCTTGCTGAGAATAAAGACGTAAGGCGAGAATATTTAACTAACTTATCGCAAGTTAACTTTTTTATGGATAAAAAGTAACGGTCTTGAGTTGTTCACTCCACACTCAATATTGGGTATAGTCGTTAAATGCTTTATTTAATACCTAACTTTAATACCTAACCTTAAGAGTACCTTATGTTTAAACAATTAATTTTATTGTGTGCTTTAAGCATGCCGCTGGTAGGCTGTGCTGCTGATGCGCCGTTTTCGGGCGGAATTACCGCCGATGTACTGCTAAGCGACTACGACAAGTTTAGCGAAGAATACAAAGCATTTACGCCAACAACACAAGATATTGCGCTAATGCAAAAGCTAGAAGGCAAAGAGCTTATTGTATTATTTGGTACATGGTGCCACGACAGCGAGCGCGAAGTACCGCGTTTGGTTAAGCTGCTAGATGAATCTAAAGTTCAGCTTGCTGATATTAAATTTGTTGCAGTAGGTTACAACAAACAAGACGATGCAGGCATTGCACAAGCTAACGACCTGCAATATACCCCTACGTTTATTGTTAAGCAAAATGGCAAAGAGTTAGTGCGCGTAATTGAAAAACCAACGGGTACATTGGCGCAAGATTTAACGAAGGACTTATAAATTTACTTGCCCATATCTGACCTTAGCGTTTTAGCTAATTGATTTATAAGTTAGTTGGTGAGCTGCAATGAATATTTTATTGATACATTAATGCGTGGGTGGTGTGTACTAACACAAAATGAAGTCATTACTAGGTGCGTAATTATTTTTAAACTGAATTTGAACATTAAAAAATACTTGGTTTTTGTATAAAAAATACAGTGTCTGCTTGCTCGTGGCTTTCTAATGGGTGGTCCATTGGTTTTTAAAGTGTCTGCTTGTAGTATTTTTACTTGTAAACATAAGATGAGCCAACTACTTAATTTTTATATATTAGGAAATAACTCACTTATTAGCTGAGAATTAGAAAATTGGAGAGTACGTTGAAGGATAAAGAAAAGATTGCGTTATTTATTGACGCAGATAATGCGCCAGCGGGAAAAATTGATACCGTTTTATCAGAACTCGCAAAGTTAGGTGTTGTGACGATAAGAAAAGCATATGGAAACTGGAAGTCCCCACGGCTAAAAAGTTGGGAAGATATGCTGCATGAATATGCAATCCAACCAATTCAGCAGTTTGATTTAACTAAAGGCAAAAATGCTACTGATATGGCACTTATAATAGATGCGATGGATATTCTGTATACAAAAGATATTGATGTTATTTGTCTCGTGTCTTCTGACTGCGATTTTACCCCACTTGTAACTAGAACTTTAGCTGATGGTAAGTTGGTTATAGGTTTCGGTGAACGTAAAGCTCCATTAGCATTTGTAAATAGCTGTTCTAAGTTCTTATATTTTGATCATGAAATTATAAATGCTGAAACTGAGGAGGTCCAAGGCATAGAAGAAATAAAAATAACCTCAAAGAAACAAGTTAAAACACTAAATAGAGACACAAAGCTAATTAATTTATTGAGACAAGCAATTGATGCTGTTGAAAGTGATGATGGCTGGTCAATGCTGGGTCACATAGGCACTCATATCTCTAACCACACCTCATTCGATCCAAGAAATCACGGCTATAAGAAATTAGGTGATTTATTCAGTGCAATAGATCTATTTGAGATGAAAAAAACACATGGTTCAGTTCTTTGGATTAGAGACAAAAAGAAAGCGAATAGACAAAATTAAGAAGCTATCAAGTTTGAGTTATCAGAGTCATAGTATTTTTAGTGTTCAGAGCATTAATTGGCTGTCAAGTTATAGAGAAGGTTGGGTGTAGCAATTAGTAATTGCAAACTTTAAAAGTGGTGAGTCTCTTCGCTTTAATCTTGTTAAATACCTCGATTCATCTTAGATAATACTACCATGGGCTATTGCCCATAATATAGAAAAGCCGTAAACACGATGCATTAAGAAGAGTAAGTCCTTTTAACCTCACATAGGTCACTCAACACCTGTAATACTTTTCAAAAACTATTTAACCTGCACTCTGGATAATAAATCTATCTCAAGCAGCTATTTTCAGCGCTAACTGCGTTGAATTTACTTGTAATAGACCCGCTATTGACGCTTAAACTCGCTTTGTTTTCACTAAAAATCTCTAGCTAGAGAAAATAAATTTAAATATCACTATGATTCACTATATTAGTAAATCTCTTAATCAGAGTTCAGGTTAATTAAAATAACGCCAAACACTTTTTATATTCTGCATAAAAATACAGTAATCGATTGAACTAAAATAGGAACTCAGCTATGATTTTTAAATAATTAAAAGTAAATAATTAAAAGTAAATTAATAGGCTCATTCGGCTGTAGTAATAAGCATTCTGTTTATTTATATGTTTTATAATTTTAATAGGCATAAGAGACTACTCATAAAAGGAATTTAATAATGAAAGTTGCAGACAAGTTATCTAAAAAAATAGACATTAATAAGCATCCATTACGTTTAAATAAGGTAGTTGCTAGTGCAACAGATAGTTACTTAACCCCCACATATAGCTTTAATGATCCTTATTTACCAGGTAGTCATAATCCCAAATATGGTCAAGATATTTCTTTTGCAAGCAATCGTGCCTCACCTCAAAATCAATCAGTGGGGGAGAATGCTAGTGATTTAAAAACAAAAATGAAGGCATTACTTGATATTTTTGCAGATGGGGATAATAGCGGAGTGGCTAAGCGGTTGTTTGAAAAATACTTGAAAAAGCAATCTCATGTAGTTGTTTTTTCTGATGATTCGTTAAATATGTCAGCTTCTCGTCATTCAAATATCAAAGAGTTTTGTAGTCGAGCGCTATCAGCTCCAAATTCACCCTTTAGAACTGCTGGTCAGGTCAGAATTCACCAAGCACTTAAAAATGCAAATTGGGATATAAATAAAATTGTGGCACCGACAAATTTAGGTGTACCTGCTTTTAATTTAGGTAGTAAGCTCTTTTCCACTCAAGATTTTGATAATGGCTTGGGGTTAATGATTAATGGTGTGCAACATGTTTATGTTATTGCAACCCATTATTACTATGATAAATTAAATGCTAAATATTACATTAAGTTAAGGTTTGTGTTTTATGATGTTTTTGGATTGGATGATGAAGACTTAAATGAATATGGAGCTAAATCTGATAACTGGATGTCTTTGAGTAAAGCGAGTGTAGGTATTACTGCGTGGTGGCAATTACAACATCAGCATGCTTATGCACCGTTAGTAACTCGTATTGTATTAGAAAATAGCTATGAGGTACCTGCAAAATGACAGTAAATACTAATGCGATGACTCGTCGTAGTTTGTTAGTGAGTGGCGTCGTATTGGGTATTAATACGACCCCGCTTATCTATATTATGCTTATCACATTATTTGGTGGTGGTGCTTCAGTGATGTTTTATGTGATTGTATTACCAATTTATCTCGTTTTATTGGGAGTTATAATTCAAAAAAGAGTCATATTAAAAACAACTCTTAAAAAAAATATTTACAAAGCAATTGAATATATTGGCTTTACTGTAACGATTATTCTTCTCTTCTTGATGTCAAGTTTTAATCTACAAACAACTACTGAACAAATTCAGAATGTCAGTGTTTTTACCATAGCGTCGATAATAGTTTGGTGGACGATATTAATTATAGCCAAAGTGATCAAATCCTGACCTCACATACTTTAAGCCATTAGTATTGGCAAATTTAGCTTTATAAACATAGCTATTATGATTTTCCGATAATATTATTAACCTCCTTTTGGAGGGAATAATCCCCCTAAATAGTGTTTAAAAAGCTGTTGTTATACCAATCTGCTTATATAGGGTCTATTTAATGTTAAGAAAATTACGCTAGAACTAGGCAAAAATTTTTGTATCTAGTTGTTCTAAACAAAAAATTTTTAACGACGTGATAGTGCAATTTAATTCGTTAAATTGATCAAAGATTTATGCAGGTTGGTATTACCTTAATTAGGAGTCATTTTCGTGTATCGAGTTGGTTTTGACCATACTAAATCCTCAACGGTTGATGTTGTAAAACACCATGATGGCGAATTCGTACAAGTGTGGGACGCGCCTTTTAAAACACTGGGTAGGAAGTTACTTCTAACTTATATTCGATGCGAGGATAACGTTTCAAATATTTCCACTTATGAATACCCTAAAATTGGTGCTTTTTCAATTATCGTAAAAAGTAGTACGCAGATTAAAAAACAGTACAGAAATAGTAATCAAAAAAGTCGTGTAGAAATGACTCTTCAAAATGGGAATATTTTAATAAGTGATGAATTAGAAAACCTAGCAGTTGAGACCGTATTTACAGTTGATTTTAATTTTGAAAAGTTGTCGCCCAAAGGAAGAAAGCTTGGAGACCGCGCTGTAATGAACCGACAAGCTGAAAACAAAAGGTATTTTGTTTCCACTTACCAAAAGGTGGATGATGAGCCAAGATTGGCGATGGTAAAAGAGTATTTAGGCAAAAATGTTGTCAATACGGTTTTATATGATTTTGCAACAGACAACTAAAAAGAGCGAGCCAAAAGGGTCATAGCTTGGCTTCATACATTACAATTTCTGACCGCCTAGCTCCCTAAGAGCTGTGAGTTGAACCATTAGATGCAACACACTGGTTAAAGTTAAATTAGCCTTGTTTTGTTGAGCTGGCTTTTAATTTTTCCGATAATATTGCTCACCGCTGTTTTGGTGCAAAGTAACAAGCCATGATTTTCGATTATTTTAATTAGCTGCTTATAAAGGTAATTATGGTGGAATGATTATAGGATGTAATATACGCCATTTTGGGTGTTAAAAATCACTAAAATGGAGGCAGTTAGGATGACTCCTCATTCTAACTGTTAAATAAATCGCTCATTAAAACAGGGCGATAAGTGCAGTTTGTAAATAATGAATCCCGCAAAAAGCTGAGCTATGCAGATAAAGTGAAAATAGATAGCTCAATAGGCATAATAACTTTTATTAAAGGGTGGTAAATGACTCTGCTTTATTGAACCCGCTTTCCTTTAAATAAAATACAGAACATTATAATGGATAAAGGCGTGAATAAATTAACCTTACGCGGTGAAGCGAAAGTGAATGCCTTCATTGCATTATACGGCAATTGTATTGCCTTGTTCATAATATAGAAAAGCTGCAAAATACGATACATTAAGAATGGTAAGCCCTTTTAACCTAAAATAAAGCTAATCAAGTACCCGTAATCCCGTCCAAAAAGCTAATTAAAATAATGCCAAACACTTTTTATATTCTGCGTAAAAATACAGTAAACGATTGAACCAAAATAGGAACTTAGCTATGGTTTGTTTATCAATTAAAACAAATAAAAAAATGAGTTAATCTACAAGCTGGTTACAAGCAAGGAGAGTGTATGGATATAAAAGACGTAGTTTTGATACTGAGAGATAAAAATGAGCCTGTTCCCAAACCTCTTCGCCTACCTACTGAGCAAGAAGTTAACTTAGCTGAGAACGATTTATCTTTTAAGTTTCCTGAGCAGTATAGGTACTTCGTTTTGAATGCTAGCAATGTAGTATTTGGAGTCCGTGAACCAGGTTTAGTTCTCCCAGATATGCCGCCGTACCTAAACTTAAGAATAATTGCTGTCGATGGATGGGAGGCAGGTGTCCCTAAAGATTTTCTTGCGTTCTGTACAGATAACGGGAATTACTTTACGGTTAGTGATGGTGGTGACATCGGTTATTTTGATCATGACGATGGCTGCCATTCTATCTTGGGTGGTGAATTTAAAGATTGGATAATTGAAGATTGGTTAGAATTAGAGAATCACTCATAACGAGCGAATCAAGTATATCGTAGGCTCGTTGGGGCACCAAAAATTACGCTGCGGTTAGTTTGGGGCTTCCTCAAGTTTGACCAACCGCGCTATTATTTGAATACAAGTCAATTTCACCATATAGTTCCATACTAAGTTCCTCGAGGTACGGTTTATGTTTTGGTCAACACAACTGTATCGAAAAACTCGAGGAACTTTCCATATGATTATCAAATTTTGAATTCATTTTATCGCAATTTATCAATGTTCGTTATTTGCACATAGATGACTTACAGCTCAGATCTAAATTTACTTATATAAACATTATTCACTAAATAGGCTTTTTTCGAATGCTTGCGCAGCATGTGAAGAGGGTCTGTCTTTGTAGTGTAATTGGTATAATGGTCTTGATAACTCGACGTTATTTGGCTGCTTTAGCCGTGTTAATTTACCCAATTGGACTAAATCGTCTGTTACCACATTAGGTAGTAACGCAACGCCCATTCCTTGTGCTACTGCCCTTGCTATTGCCTCGTTACTGCCCAATTGCATACAGTTTTTTGCTGTAATGCCGTGTTGCTGTAATAGCTTAACCGACATCTCTAAAGTGCCAGAGCCTGGCTCTCGTAGTAGCCAAAATTGATTGTTTAACCATGTTTTTAAGTTTGTAGCAGGTGTTAAATTACTTGGTATAACCACACTCATTAAATCGTTTTTCCAGTGCTTACTTATTATATGTGGCTCGGTGGGTGTGCCTTCAACCAGTGCTAAATCGATGGTGCATTCAAGTAGGGCGTGCTCAATTTGCGCAGTATTAGCCACTTGTACTTCCACTTTTATATGTGGGTACTGCGCGCAAAATTTAGCTAAGTAAGGAGGCAACCAATAACTGGCAATGGTTGTGCTGGTGCCTATAACGAGCGTGCCGCGTTTAAGCCCTGTGCGTGATTTAATATCTTCAATTGCGGCTTTTTCAATGGCAAAAATACTACGCGCATGTTCAAAAAGTGCTTGCCCGCCTTCGCTTAGGGTTAGTTTTTTGCCTTTAGATGCACGTTCAATAAGTTGTATATTTAGTTGATACTCAAGCTCTTTTAATGCCTTTGATACCGCAGGTTGGCTTATAAAAAGCGCCTCAGCTGCTGCTGAAAAACTACCCAATTTAGCAACCGTATGAAACACCCGTAGTGCATGCAAGTTCATTGTATAATCCTAAATTGCATAACCTAAAGTTATTAAATCATGATTTTAATGTATTGGAGTTATATTTTGACCTTTCTTAAAATGAAGTCAACTAATTACGATGACTTTATTAAGGAATGATTATGCTTAGTGCAATTAAAAATACACGACAGCCTTTTGGTATAAATACTAAGCAATACACCGATTCGCGTTGGTGGTTGGGTATGTTATTGGTTATTGTTTTAGCGGGTGTTTCTGTAGTGCTTAGTAAGCTTGAAGTAATGCAAGGCGCGCAGTTTAGCTCTTTAACTATTGGTATTGTGCTTGGCATTATTGTGGGTAACAGTGTTTTTTCGCGCATAGCGACTCATACCGATGTAGGAGTTGATTACGCTAAAAGTATTTTGCTTAAAGCGGGCGTTGTATTGTTTGGTTTTAGAATAACCTTTACGCAAGTCGCGGGAGTAGGTTGGCAAGGGCTGTTAACCGACATTGTTATGCTTGTTGGTACGTTTATGCTGGCAATTCAACTTGGTAAGCGTGTATTTAAGTTAGATGAGCAAACAACTATATTAATTGGTGCGGGCAGCTCTATTTGTGGCGCCGCAGCGGTAATGGCAACCGAGTCTGTAATAAAAGCGCAGGCACATAAAGTATCAGTAGCGGTAGCAACGGTGGTAGTGTTTGGTACGCTAAGTATGTTTGCCTACCCATTTATGTTTGAGTACATGGGACTAAGCGAGCACGCGTACGGTATTTTTGTAGGCTCAACCATTCACGAAGTAGCGCAGGTAGTAGCTGCCGGTACAGCGGTAAGCGCTAATGCTGCCGACACCGCAGTTATTGAGAAAATGCTAAGAGTGATGATGCTTGCGCCATTTTTAGTGGTTTTATCATTTTGGCAAAATAAAAAAGCGAGTAAACAAAGCACACTAAATCAAGGGGCTCACAAAGGCGGCGTAACCATTCCTTGGTTTGCTGTATTGTTTATTGTGGCAAGTGGTATTTACTCGCTTGCTATTATTCCTAAAACGACCACCGACGTAATAGTACAGTTCGACAATATACTGCTTACAATTGCCATGGTGGCTCTAGGATTACGCACCCATATTGGAGCAATTCGCCAAGCGGGTATTAAACCATTGTTACTGGCGCTGTGTTTATTTATGTTTTTAACCTTGGGTGGCTTTGCTATTAATATAGGTATTGCTGAGCTGTTTTAAACGTTATTTGGTAAAAGTTGATTGGCGGCTTAAATTGGCCAATCAACTTCGTTTAAGTTATCGAGTTGTGTACTTGTGTTTTTATTACCTTGCCACTTATTAGTGTAAATACCGTGCGGATCAAACTGCGCGGTTTGTTTTTCAATATTAAAATGCCTACCGCCACGCGGATCTACGCCAACGCCAGCAATATATTGCCAGTTGCCCCAATTAGCTGCCACATCGTAATCAATTAGTTGTTGTTCAAAATAAGCCGCGCCATAGCGCCAATCAAGGCTAAGTTCGTTAACTAAGCAGCTTGCTGCAACTTGCCTTGCTCGGTTTGATATATAACCAGTAGCATTAAGCTCATGCATAATAGCATTGACTAAAGGATAGGGCGTTGAGCCATTACACCATGCAGCAAAGCGATTTGGCATAAACGTAGTAAGGGGTTTTGTTTGCTTTTGACCTTTAAAACTAAACAGGCTTTTACCTGCCTTAAGTGCATGCCATTTAAAATATTCTCGCCATAGCAATTCAAATTTAATCCAGTAGGTAGACTCGTTTGTTATTCGGCTATGTTCGTACGCCTCGACTGCTTTATAAACTTGCCGTGCACTTATACAGCCAAAAGCAAGCCAGGTACTAAATTTTGTGGTGTTATTAAAGCCATCAAGCTCGTTTCGAGTTGTTTTATACGTGCTTGGCAGTGAGCCCGAAAAGTACTGCGTTAAATGTGTTTGCGCACTTTTAAATCCGCCATGCATTACTGCGTTGTTACAATTAGTATGCTCATTAAGATCAATTGGGTTTGCAGCACATAATGTTATAGGCTGAGGAAGTGAACCTTTAGGCAGAGTTGAGGTTGTTATAGGTATGTTTATCGCTTCTACCTTTTTTTTAAATGGGGTAAAGCTTTTAGGCAGCTCGGTTAAATCAAAAGGGAGGTCGCTTTGTTGAAATAAAGTATCTTGTTGAGTTGTTTTAAATATGACGTGTGGGCAATGTGCTTTTAGTCGCGCGAGTTGGCGCTGCTCATAGGTTCCAACATGTTCACTGCACACCACTTTGTCAATGTATTGCTCAGCTATGCGCTGCTTTAAAACACTAACAGGTTCACCCTCTAGTACGTGCAGTGTTTGCCCGCGTTCAATAAGCGCTTGTTGCAGCTCAAATAAGCTTTGCATTAAAAACTGTTGTTTATGTACGCCATATGGCTTTTGTTGGTAGTTATTATTTTTAAACCAATGCGGATTTATTACAAATACAATATCGAGCGCACATTGCCCAGTAGCAAGTTCGCTTAAAATAGGGTTGTCGTCTATTCGTAAATCGTTTTGTAGCCAATATAAAATACGTTTGCTCATAGGTTTGCTCAGGTTTTAAAACTCTAAAGTGGTACGAAGTAAAAGCGGGTGGGGATTAATGGTTAGGTATTTTAATTAGCTCGGCAGTTTACTTAACTAATAGAGGCGGCTAAATAAGCCGCCTCTATTAAAATTTAAATAACTGATTTTTGCTCTGCAATCCAATCGTTTATTACATCTTCAAGTACCGACATAGGGAGCGAGCCTTGACCTATAACAGTGTCGTGAAAGCTGCGAATATCAAACTTAGCCCCTAGTTCTTTTTCAGCTTTTGCGCGCAGTTCGCGTATTTTTATTTCGCCCATTTTGTATGAAAGCGCTTGGCCTGGCCATGAAATATAACGATCTATTTGATCCTCCACCGCGCTTTGTGGCAAAGCAGTGTGATCTGCCAAGTAGTCAATAGCCTTTTGGCGGCTCCAACCAAATGCATGAATACCGGTATCAACAACAAGTCTCACTGCACGCCACATTTCGTAACCTAAACGACCAAAGTCGCTGTATGGGTCTTGATAAAAGCCGGCTTCTTTACCTAAACGTTCGGTGTAAAGTGCCCAACCTTCGCCAAATGCTGAGTGGCTAAGTGTGCGTCTAAACTGGGGTACGTCTAACTCCATTGCAATCGCGTTTTGTAAATGATGCCCTGGTATTGCTTCATGTAAGCTAAGTGCTTCTAAATTATACAAAGGCTGTAGCTTAGGTGTTGAAGCTAAAAAGTAAGTGCCAGGGGAGCGATTATCAGCAGGTGGCATATAAAACGCGCCGCGACTCGCTGAGCCTTTTATTGTAAAGGTGTTACGCGGTAAATGATTGAAGTAGGTTGGTAACTTGCCATACATTTTTTGCGTAATAAAGGCTGTTTTTTCAAGTAAGTCTTGCGCGTCTGTTGAGTAAAATTGCTCGTCGGTTGCTAAAAATTCTAAAAAATCGCTGTAAGTGCCATCAAAACCTACTTTATCAATGATGTTTTGCATTTGCGTTTTTATACGCGCCACTTCTTTTAAGCCAAGCTCATGTATTTGCTTTGGTGTGGCATTGGTTGTGGTGTAGTAATTAACTGCATATTTGTAATACTCAAGCCCGCCTTTAACGCTTGAAATACCTGGCTCTGTTCTACAGTTAGGCATGTAATCGTTTTCAAAAAAGTCGTAAAAGTGTTGATAAGCCGGAACTACTTTTGAGCTAATTAAGGCTTTTGCTTTGTTTTGGTATGTTGCCTTTTGCTCTGCTGTAAACGTATTTGGTATACGTGTAAAGGGCTCGTATAAGGCGCTGTTTTCAGGTTGCTTAACTATATGAGCGTTAATGCTCTGGCTGTAATTTTCAAATGTTTTACAGTAGTGCGTATACCCTAGTTCAATCCCTTCCTTCATCAAGTTAATGTTTTCTTGATTAAAGCGAGGGTAGTCGGCAAGGCTTACTAAAAATGCGTTGTAATCATCGGTTGTTAAAAATGCCATATTAGCTGGTGCTTCGGCAAAGTAGGTATGCCAGCCACTTAAAAAGTTAACCTGAAAATACTTATCTTGAAAAAGGTAGCTTTGCTGCTCTGTTTCTCGCTCGTATTTAAATAAGCGGTAGTTCATCAGTTGCGAGCCGCTTAGCATTTTAGAATCTATTTTACTTAAGCTTTTTAATACACTGTTATTATAAGCTTGGCGCTTTGCAATGGCTTGCTCGGTCCAATTTGGTAATGTACCACTGGGTTTCCAACCATCAGGGTCGGTACGAAAAAATATTTTTTCGGCTTTTGCATTTTGCCAATGGTTATCAATAATGGTTTTTAAGTCATTGTTACTATCGGCAATGCTTGGCAGTGATGTAACCGCCAAGCAAATAGCTAAAATTGTTTTTTTAAACATAGTCATCCATTATAGCGCGTTAATTTTTGTTAGTTTTCGCGTATTTATCGTTTTTGTTTTTAATATAGTACCAAGTTAACTTTATTAATGCGCTTAATTTTATAACCTGTAACTATTGGTTTTTCTTTTTGATTGAACAAATTTCACTGTGCAAGTGAGTGGCGCACTAGTTTATTGTTTTATCAGCGTTTAGAATGATTAAAACTAATTATAATAAAGGTCGTCATGTTTAATAAAGTAATAGCGCTGATTGATGAAGCGAATAATCAAGATCCTAATAGCGAACAACACAATGGCGAAAATTTCCCAAAAGAAAGTTTATACGCCTTACGCATGAGCGAAATGCTAACTCGTTTTAAACCAGATGCCGATGAGCTAATGCAAATTGCAGTGCGTGCACAACATATTCAGCGTTGGAGGTCGCCACGTAGTGACTTTGAAATGAATAAGCAGGGTTATCATCAATGGCGCAGTGCTCTTTATATATTTCATGCAAGTAGTGTTGTTACGCTTATGCAGCAAGCTGGTTACGGTGAGGCTGAGCAAAACCGTGTTTACGATGCGGTTGCTAAAAAAGATATTAAACGTAACCCAGACAGCCAATTAGTAGAAGATGTAGCAAGCCTTGTATTTATTGAGCATTACATGCTTGGGTTTGCAAATGCAAAGCCAGATTATAATGAAGAAAAGTGGATTGGTATTATTCGCCGTACATGGCAAAAAATGTCAGATGAGGCACATGAGTTTGTACTTGCAGGTAATATTACATTGCCCGCGCCTTTAGTTGGCCTTATTCATAAAGCGCTTGAGTAAAGTAGTATAAGTTAAGTATTAAAATAAAAAGGAATTTTAAATGTATTGCCCTAGAACTAATACGCCACTTGAGCCTTTACTTGTTGGCGGTATTACTGTTTACACTTCAGCGCAAGGCGGCGTATTTTTTGATAACAGCCAAATTTTTAAATTTAGCTCACCAGAGTTAAAGCATGGTCAGGTATTGCTAAAACATTTGAGTGAACATAGCGAGAGTGAATACGATGTATCGCTACGAATTAATTGTCCACAGTGCAAAAGTATTGTGATGATGCGCAGGTATTTTTCACCGCTCAAAGTGGTTGAGATAGATGAGTGTCCAGGTTGTGCAGGAATATGGCTTGATAGCGGTGAACTGGCAAAAATACACGAAAACCATTTAACCCCCCGAGAGCGAAAGCTGTTAGCCCACGAAATGGCAACCAATCATGGGTTTATAACTATTAAGCCTCCAAAATCAAAGTATTACCCTAAAGCGCCTAAAAATGTTCAAGGCACCACAGTTGAACGGCTGGTGCAATTGGCATTACTTAACTTTGAATAATAAAAAACGGCGTACTAAAAAAGTACGCCGTTTTTATTGCAATAAACTAATTTTTAACGAATTTATTTATTACGATTTTCTTTAGCAAATGCACGTATTTTACGCTTTTGCGACAGTGTTACTTTATTAACACGGCCAGCAAATGGGTTTTCACCTTCTCTAAATTCAATTTTGATTGGGGTGCCCATAATTTTAAGCGCTTTACGGTAGTAGTTCATCAGGTAGCGTTTATAGCTATCTGGTAAATCTTTAACTTGGTTACCGTGAATAACAATACGTGGTGGGTTATAACCACCGGCATGTGCATATTTGAGCTTAACACGGCGACCACGAACAAGTGGCGGCTGGTGATCGGCTTGAGCCATGTCCATAATACGACGCAGCATTGCAGTACTTATACGCTTAGTAGCGGACTCGTAAGCTTCATCTACAGACTCGAATAAATGACCAACACCTGTACCATGTAGTGCAGATATAAAGTGTAAGCGTGCAAAGTCTATAAAGCCTAAACGACGATCTAGCTCTGATTTAATACGATCTTTAACGTAATCATCTAAGCCATCCCATTTGTTCACTGCAATAACCAATGAACGACCTGAGTTAAGAGCAAAGCCAAGTAAGCTTAAATCTTGATCTGAAATACCATCGCGGGCATCAACAATCAATAACACAACGTTACAATCTTCGATTGCTTGAAGCGTTTTTATAACTGAGAACTTCTCAACTACGTCACTTACTTTTTTACGCTTGCGAACACCTGCGGTGTCGATTAGCACGTATTCTTTTTCATTTCGCGTCATTGGTATATAGATAGAGTCACGCGTTGTGCCTGGCATA
Source organism: Pseudoalteromonas sp. SWXJZ94C (assembly GCF_015864385.1). Taxonomy (NCBI): domain Bacteria; kingdom Pseudomonadati; phylum Pseudomonadota; class Gammaproteobacteria; order Alteromonadales; family Pseudoalteromonadaceae; genus Pseudoalteromonas; species Pseudoalteromonas sp. SWXJZ94C. The sequence continues at coordinate 12,240 of NZ_JADYXF010000011.1, read as the reverse complement.
TCGTATACAATTACGCGTTCTTCACCAAGTATGCGGTTAGTAAGTGTAGACTTACCAACATTGGGACGACCAATAATCGCAAGCTTTACAGGTTTGTCTGCAAATGCTTGATGATCTGTATCGCCGTCTTCGCCTTCTTCGTAAAGATCAATAAGCTCTTCGTCATTGTCGGTTACGTCTTCATCTTGCGCTGCTAATTCAGCGATAAGCGGCTGAAGTGTTTGCTCAAGTAATAACGTGATACCACGACCATGCGATGCAGCAATATGATGAATTTCACCTAATGATAATTGGTAAAACTCGGCACAGTTTGAATCGGCATCAATACCATCTGTTTTGTTAGCAACAACAAAGCATTTTTTATCTTGTTTACGCAAGTGATTAGCAATTGCTTGGTCAGCTACGGTCATACCTACACGGGCATCTACCAAGAACAAAACGATATCGGCTTCTTCAATGGCTAGCAGAGATTGATCTGCCATTTCGATTTCGATGCCTTCTTCTGAGCCATCAATACCGCCCGTGTCTACCACGATAAATTCATAGCCATCGTAGCTAGCTTGACCATATTTTCTATCTCGTGTTAAACCTGGAAAATCGGCTACGAGTGCATCACGAGTACGTGTTAAACGGTTAAATAATGTGGACTTGCCCACATTGGGTCGCCCAACTAGAGCGATCACGGGAAGCATAAACTACCTCTTTAAAAAACAACAAAAGGCTTCGCAGTGCGAAGCCTTACAAAAAACCTTTTAGTGTTAGCTACTTAGTTCGGTATTTTTACCGCACTAACTTCACCATCACGGGTGTATAAAATCAGTTTATCGTCGGCAACAACAGGCTCAACAAAAAATCCTGAGCTGTCAAAGTCTTCTCGAGATACTAGCTCGCCAGTTTCTTTATTTAACCAGTGTAGGTTACCTTCTTGGTCGCCTATAGCCAAATAGCTACCTGCAACAGTAGGACCTGTTAAGTACCAACCACGTAGAGCGGGTTGGCTCCAACGTTCAATGCCTGAATTTTTATCTAATGCGTAAATAACACCATCGCTATCTACTACATAAATACTTTGTGCGTCCATCGCAAGGTCGCGGTAGCTGCTGTATTCACGTTTCCATACAACATTACCAGAGCGAATGTCGATAGCGGCTAAGTTGCCATTATAGGCAATAGCGTATGCGTATGGACCACTAACAAGTGGCTGAGTGTCTACATCTACAAGGCGTTCAAATTCTGATGCACCTTTAGCAACGGCAATTTCTGCACTCCATGCAGAGTAACCACTTTCTGAAATTAAAACATTTAGCTTGCCTGTTTCAAGACCAACTAGTACACCACCGTTAGCAACGGTTGGTGAGCTTTGTCCACGTAATGTTAGCGGTGGTACTTCTTGTTCAAAGCTCCAACGTTCTTCGCCCGTATCTGGGTGAAGCGCTAATAGTTTACCTGAACTTAAATTAACAAATATTAAGCCATCACCAGCGGTTGGTTTAGATAGAGATTCGCCAGGGACGTTTTTGCGCCAAACTTCTTCACCTGTTTCACGGTCAAGTGCAACAATGAAACCATGCTCAGAGCCTATGTAAATTTTACCAAAAGCTTGTAAAATACCGCCAGATAATTTTGCAGTACCATTGTCGCTCCATGGCCAAAATGAGAGATCTTGACGTACGTCTGTTTCCCACTTGGTGTCGCCATTTGTTAGTGAAAGCGCTTCAACTTGTCCTTCACGGCTTGCTACATATACTGTGTCTTCATAAACGGCTGGTGTTAAACGAGAGAAATAATGTTCTACACCGTCACCAACCGATTCTTGCCATACAACGTCTGTTTCAAACTGGTTTACAATTTCAGGAAGTACTAGTTCCTCTTCATCACTTGATGAACAACCCATCAATGTTGCCATACATAAGGCAAGGGTTGCGGTAGTTAATTTTCTCATGCCTAAAACCTTATGCCGCTGGGCTAGTTACTGCTAGGTCATCTAACTTAACTTGTAATAGTGGATTACTTGTTAGTCCACCAGCATCTACAGCTGCTTGATAAGCAGTGCGAGCTTGATCTTTATTACCTTGCTCATTGTAAATGTCGCCTTTAAGTTCGGCAACATTCGCATTGAATGCTTCTGGTAATGGTGCATTTAATGTATTTAATGCGTCATCATAATTAGTTTGTGCAATTTGAATACGTGCTAAACGTGTAATTGCAATTGCTTTTAATTCTGTGTTTTGCGTATTAGATACAATCCAGCTTAACTTTTCGCTTGCTACATCTAATTTTTGCGCTTCTACAGCATCTTTAGCGGCAACAAATGCAGCAAGTGTTGCATAGTTTGTATCTTTATTTTCGCTAATAAATGTATCGGCTGACGATAATACGTCATCACTTTCAACAAGCGTTGTAAATGAATCTGATGCTTGCTCAGCTGTTGTAATTTGGTTTTGGTTATACGCTTTCCAGCCATATAAACCGCCTAAGCCAACAGCTATACCTAACGCAAGTGAAATACCGTTTTCACGGAAAAAGCGCTTAATGGCTTCTGCTTGTTGTTCTTCTGTTGAATAAATATCCATTATTACCTCTAATGTTCGCTTAGCTGTTGATAAGCTCTGCTAATAGCGCTTTAGCTTGTTCTAATTCTAATGTGACTTGTTCTTTACGTTCACGTAAATACTTTATGGTCACGACGCCTTTTTCTAATTCATCTTCGCCGATAATAATAGCAACGAGTGCATCGCTCTTATCAGCACGTTTTAATTGTTTTTTAAAGTTGCCGCCGCCAGCATGCACCATAACGCGTAAATTAGGCACATCGCGTCGTAATTCTGAAGCAATAATAGGTGCTTGAATACTCGCTTTGTCGCCCATTGCTGCTAAATATACGTCTGCATTACGACGAATATCGCCAACACATTCAAGCGCTTGTAGTAATAATACTAAACGTTCTAGACCCATTGCAAAACCAACTGCTGGCGTTGCTTTGCCACCTAATTGTTCTACTAAGCCATCGTAACGACCACCAGCACACACAGTACCTTGCGCGCCTAAACTATCGGTTACCCATTCAAATACAGTACGGTTATAGTAATCTAAACCACGTACTAATTTATCGTTAACCGTGTATATGACGCCTGCAGCGTCTAAACGTTCACATAAATTTTCAAAATGTTCTTTAGACTCTGCATCTAAATTTTCAGATAATTTAGGTGCATCAGTTAATATTGCTTGAACGTCAGGGTTTTTGCTATCAAGTACGCGTAACGGGTTTGAATACATACGACGTTTTGAATCTTCGTCAAGTACGTCCATATGCTGTTCAAGGTAGGCTACTAATGCATCACGGTAATCTGCACGCGCTTCATTAGACCCTAAAGAGTTAAGCTCTAAACGAACATGATCGTTAATACCAAACGCTTTCCATAGTTGGGCTGTTAATAAAATAACTTCAGCATCTATATCAGCGCTAGCAATACCAAATGTTTCTAAACCAAATTGGTGAAACTGACGGTAGCGACCTTTTTGAGGACGTTCGTGACGAAACATTGGACCCATATACCAAAGACGTTGCTCTTGGTTATACAGTAAACCGTTTTGATTACTTGCACGCACACATACTGCGGTACCTTCTGGACGCAATGTTAGTAAGTCGCCATTGCGATCGGCAAAAGTGTACATTTCTTTTTCTACTATATCGGTTACTTCACCAATAGAGCGTTTAAATAGGTCGGTTGATTCTACAATAGGAAAACGAATTTCTTGATAACCGAACGATGCCACTGTCTCGCGTAAAATGTTTTCTACTTTCTGCCAAACTTGTGTATCGCCTGGCAGACAATCGTTCATACCGCGAACTGCCTGAATTTGTTTTGCCACTGATAAATCCTAAAACTGTTTTTTTGTGTAATAAAAATGACTACACAACAAGAATGCTAAAAATTGACCCGCCATTATAGCGTTTTAGCTATAAAGGTAAACGGCAAACCGCGCGGTATGCCATCTTAAACGGTATTTATTCGACTATTTTTATGTCGATGGGTGTTTGTTTTTGCTTTTGGGCTATAAAGTCACGTACATAACCTTCAAGTTGGTCAACAATGTTGTTGTTATCAATACGTGCTTTTTGGCGCTCGCCATTTATATATAAACCTGAACGGCGGTTTGCACCGGCCAAACCTATATCACTCACAAGCGCTTCACCTGGGCCATTTACTACACAGCCGATTACAGATACCGATACCGGCTCTATAATATCTTCAAGGCGCTCTTCTAGTTGATTCATGGTGCTTACAACATCAAATTCTTGTCGTGAACAACTAGGGCAGGCAATAAAGTTAATTCCACGAGAGCGAATACGCAGTGAATTTAAAATATCAAAGCCAACTTTAATTTCTTGTACCGGATCAGCTGCAAGTGACACTCGCAGGGTATCGCCAATACCTTCGGCTAATAACATGCCTAAACCTACAGCAGATTTAACCGAGCCAGAACGCATGCCGCCAGCTTCGGTAATCCCTAAATGCAGTGGTTGGTCTATTTCTTTAGCGAGTAAGCGATAAGCGCCTACCGCTAAAAATACATCTGATGCTTTTACCGAAATTTTAAATTGATCAAAATCGAGGCGACGTAGTATGTCTACGTGGCGCATTGCTGATTCTAATAGAGCTTCTGGTGTTGGTTCGCCATATTTTTCTTGTAAGTCGCGCTCTAATGAACCACCGTTTACACCAATACGAATAGGAATGTTGTGCTCGCGTGCTGAGTCTACTACGGCTCTAATACGCTCTTCACTACCTATATTACCTGGGTTTATACGTAGGCAATCTACACCGTATTTTGCTACTTTTAAGGCAATACGATAATCAAAATGGATATCTGCAACTAGCGGAATCGTTACTTGCTCTTTTATACTTTTAAACGCTTCGGCTGCATCCATTGTTGGTACTGAAACACGCACAATGTCGGCACCAGAGGCCTGTATTGCTTGAATTTGTGCAACGGTTGCATCAACATCCATCGTGTCGGTGTTAGTCATTGATTGCACTGCAATAGGGGCACCATCACCAATGGGAACATTGCCTACATTGATGCGGGTGGACTTTCTGCGTTTAATTGGAGATTCTGAAAACATAGCGACTACTCTGCCAGTGGTAATGTAAATTTGGCTAAACGATTTTTAGGAAAAGTCGATACATCGACTGCTTCACCGTCTAGTGTAATGCTTACAACGCTGTGCTTACCAAGCACAACCGAAAAAGGAGGTTTACCGGTTACAGTCATTACGTAGCCTGCTTTTTTAACACCAAATGCAACTTTTTCACCTTCTGCATCATAAATTTCAACCCAGCTTTCGTCGTTAAAGCTCATTTCAATAGTGCTGTCGGTTGCTGAGTCGGTATTTGCTGTGAGCGGCTTATTAGCAGCTTGCTCTACCGTTGCTTGAACAGCCGCTGCATTTTCGCTAGGTGTAACCGTATTTTGTAATAATGCTTTATCAGCTGATTGTTGTTGCTGAATATTTGTTGATTGAACAGCTTGGCGCTCACTCATTATTGAATTACCAACATTAATATTGCTGGTTTGCTCTTCAATAGGAGTCGCATTTTGCCAAAACCATAAAGCTGATGAGCCAATAACAATCGCTAAAATTACATAAGTAACTAGCATTAGTCGGCTATCGCTGGCTTCTTTTTCTGTACGACGTGAAAAGCTTTGCATATTAGCTGGTTTTGCAGGCTCTGGTGGCGCTGGCATCATAGCTAAAATTGGAGCGCTATCAACTTTGAGTTCTCGGCAATAATTTTTAATATAGCCCTTAACAAAGGTAAGCGGACCAAGTGCTTGAAACTCGTTATTTTCAAGACGTTGTATTTGTAATTCAGATAATTTTAACGGCTTGGCAATAGTTTCAATACTAACGTTTGCTTGTTCGCGGTGTGCTTTTAATATTTGGCCAACAGTTTGTTGTTCGCTCGGTGTTTGCGTATTTTCTTCATTCATAATATGTATGATTCTGGATCCACTAGTAAAAGTCTATGTCCTGGCGTAAGTGCTATGTCAGGGCTTAATTTATTCCATCGCATTAATTCATCAATTAATACATGCCGCTGGGTAGCTATTTCATAAAGGGTGTCGCCAGCTTTAATTTCGTAATAAATATTGGGATCGTTAAGGTAAATTTTACTTCCGTTCATTACCCGATCTGACTCTTTTAAACCATTCCATTGTAGGAGTTTTTGTAGTTTAACATTGTATCGCACCGAAATGCTAAATAGGTTTTCACCAAACTCAATAATATGAAAAGGTACCTTTAAAGTAGACACCTTAGGATTAAGCATTGGGAGTTGTGTTTGGTTACTTGTTCGGTAGTTTTTAAACTCTATATCGTCATTATTTTGGGCATTATTACCGGCAAATACGCCTTCATCTTTTGTTGCTTCGTAAAAAACCACATTAGGTCCGCTATTTCTTACAGGACTTTTATAGTTTGAGTTAGCTGTTTGACTAACTTGTTGTGTGTTGAAGCTTGTTGATTTTGGCGCACCAAAAGAAATAATTTTAACTTCATCAGGTGCTTTTGGCACTGTAGTTTGGATAGGTTGTTTTTTTGCGATTGTAGTTTGTGCAATAGTTTTAGGTTCTGAGTTAGATGCCACTGTTTTTTTTACCACTGCAGGCATTGCTGAGTCGTGATCTGTTGTTAAAGCGAGCATGACAGCAGATATGTCTGTTGCGATACTTGGTGTATCTGGTGTCGTTGTTTGCTTTGTTACTATTGCAGGCTCTTCAGGCGTTTTAGTTACTTGTGCTATTGCTTTATCTGTATCATTGTTTGTAGTATTTTTGGCAGCTTCAACAGCTTCAACAGCAGGGATGTTTCTGGCAATCACTGGGTTTGCATCAACGCCAACAGGACTTAATATTTCAGCCTCTGGTTCATTATAATCATTGCTAATTAAGCTCGTTGAGCTATCTGTCGTTGATCTTTTTTTTCGGATAATTTTTATTTTAGGTTTGGCATTAATTTGACCATCGCTACTTTCTTTTTGCAGCTCATTGAGAACAGAATTTCGGTATTTTTCTCTTAAAATCTCGAATTCACTTAATCGCATTTTCTGTTCTCGTATCGAGTAAGCTTCATTACTTGTTGGGTAAGTTTGTAAAATAGTTGTCGCAATTTTTTCAGCGTCTTCTATTTTCCCCATACGGTTTTTAATTAAATAATTAAGCATTAAAGCGCGAGATGAAACCTGACCTGTATCGTCGTATCGTTTTAAAAGCTCACTTGCTTTGTACAAATCACTTTTAGCATAAAATAATGCAGCCAAACTTATTAAAGTAGAGGTACGTTGTGAGCTGTGGTTCATTGCTTGTTGAAAATAACTTTCAGCATTATCAAAATCATTAAACTCAATAGCACAAAGTGCTAAGTTTTCGTAGCTTTCGGCAACACGAATATAACTTGGAATTTCAATCGCTTTTAAAAACTGATCCGTCGCGCGGTCGTATTCGTTAATCCCACACAAAAACACGCCGTAGTTATTTAGCGTATTAGGATCGTCTGGTTTTATAGCGAGTGCTTTTTGATAGGACTTATCAGCAAGTGTGTTTTCACCTACTTGTTGATAGTAATAAGCAAGGGAGTAGTGTACTTCAGGTAAATTAGGAGCAAATTCGGCAGCTCGTTCTAAATTATATTTAGCTTGAGAGTTATTGCCGGTATTTAGGTATTGTAGTGCTAAAGCAATACGCGTTCGCGCTGCGCCTGTGTTATTAATTTTATTTTCGACGACGGGTTTGTCACTGCCGTTATAACTATTTTCGGTTACACAACCGCTTAAAGCAATTGCCGATATAGTTAAAGCAAGTAAAGATCGCATTACCTTGTCTCTTTGTTTTTATCCATGGGGTCTATCTTACCTAAAAGCCCTTATGTTGCATCAATTATTTAAAAATAAACGATTTAACATGAGGGCTTTAGGTATTTTTAGCTAAAATTTACGCTTGGTGGATATTAACGGCAATTGCGTTATCGTCACGCATTTTCTTTTTAGCTAAACGTTTGGTACGGTCAACCACGTCACCGACTAACTGTCCGCATGCGGCGTCAATATCATCACCGCGAGTACGACGAACAATACAGGTAACGCCTGCTGCTTGTAATACTTTTGAAAAACGGTCAATACGGCTATTACTTGAGCGTGTGTACTCGTTACCCGGGAACGGGTTAAACGGAATAAGGTTGACCTTACAAGGTGTGCCTTTTAACGTTTGCACTAATGCATGCGCCTGATCGGTGCTGTCGTTAATACCGTTAAGCATCACGTATTCAACCGTTACATCTTTATTTGCTTTTGAGCCATCGATGTAACGACGACATGAGGCTAAAAATTCTTCAATAGGGTACTTTTTATTAACGGGCACTAAAATGTCACGCAGTGCGTTATCTGGTGCGTGAAGTGAAATAGCCAGTGCTACGTCAATTTTCTCTTTTAGTAAATCAAGAGCAGGTACAACCCCTGAAGTACTCAATGTTACGCGGCGCTTAGATAAACCAAAGCCCCAGTCGTCCATCATTAGCTCCATTGCTGGCACTACGTTTTTAAGATTAAGTAAAGGCTCGCCCATACCCATCATTACAACGTTAGTTACTGGGCGCTTTTCGCTATGACCATCAAGGCCAATATCTTTAGCTACACGCCAAACTTGACCAATAATTTCAGATACTTTTAAGTTACGGTTAAAGCCTTGTTGCGCAGTAGAACAAAAAGTACATTCAAGAGCACAACCAACTTGTGATGATACACATAAAGTAGCGCGCTCTTTTTCAGGGATCCAAACTGCTTCTACTTCTTGGCCGCCTTCCAGAATAAGTGCGTACTTAATAGTACCGTCGCTTGCTTGCTGGCGAACGGTGATTTCTGGCGCTACAATTTCGCATTCAGCTTTAAGTTTTTCTTTAAGCTTTTTGTTTACGTTGCTCATATCGTCGAAGTTATCTACGCCAAAATGATAAATCCATTTCATCACCTGGTCACTACGAAACGGCTTTTCACCGAACGATGCAAATAGCTCGCGCATTGCATCTCGGTTTAAATCTAATAAGTTAATCTTTTTTTGCTCGGTCATGAAACAACCTCAATCGGTGACGGTGGAGATAAAAATTTACGAGGACGAATTGTACACAATTCACTCACTTTAATCATTAAGTAAAACATTATTAGTTTACTGATTAATACTTTACGTAATGACTAAAAAAGGGCCCGAAAGCCCTTTTCAATATGTTAACGAATTCGAATTAACGAGTACGTGAACAAAGCTCTTCGTCAGCGAAGAAGTAAGCAATTTCGCGAGCAGCAGATTCAACAGCATCAGAACCGTGAACAGCATTTTCGTCGATGCTATCAGCGTAGTCTGCACGTAAAGTGCCAGCTAGTGCTTCAGCAGGGTTAGTAGCACCCATGATTTCACGGTTTTTAAGAACAGCGTTTTCGCCTTCAAGAACTGTAACCATTACTGGACCAGATGTCATGAAAGATACTAAAGCACCGAAGAAAGGACGTTCGCTATGTTCAGCGTAGAAACCTTCAGCTTTCTCTTGTGAAAGGTGAACCATTTTAGCTGCAACGATTTTAAGGCCAGCAGATTCGAAACGGTTGTAGATAGCGCCAATGTGGTTTTTAGCAACTGCATCAGGTTTTACGATTGAAAAAGTACGTTCTAAAGCCATCTTTATGCTCCAATAATTTTAAGTAAAAGTGTGAATATTAACGGGCGCGAATTATACGCGTTTTAAGTAAAAAATCCTAATTATATTAAAAACCAATTTGATTGCAGTTTTGTGATCTCGATCAAATGTAAATTATTAACCGCATTTATACTGCCGCGCTTCTGTTTACTTATTTGTTAATGACAAGTCATGCAACTGGCTTAAACCCAGTTCGATGTATGGAGCGCACATGTTACCAGCTACTTCTTCAACGCTATTTATTCCTGAATTATTATGCCCTGCAGGCAGTTTAAAAAACATGCGCTACGCTTTCGCTTACGGGGCTGATGCGGTTTATGCTGGACAACCTCGTTATAGCTTGCGTGTACGTAATAATGAGTTTGACCTAGACACTCTGCAAGTCGGCATTAGTGAAGCCCATGCGCAAAATAAAAAGTTTTATGTGGTGTCTAATATTGCGCCGCATAATGCCAAAGTTAAATCGTATTTACGTGATATAGAACCAGTTATTGCGATGCAGCCCGATGCGCTGATTATGTCTGATCCTGGTTTGATTATGCTTGTTCGTGAAAAGTGGCCTGCCATGCCAATTCACTTATCGGTACAAGCAAATGCGGTAAATTACGCGAGTGTACAATTTTGGGCAAAACAGGGGATTGAACGCGTTATTTTATCACGGGAGTTGTCGCTCGAAGAAATAACTGAAATACGCACACTCTGCCCAGACACCGAACTTGAGGTATTTGTACATGGTGCGCTTTGTATGGCGTATTCAGGGCGTTGTTTACTTTCGGGTTATATTAACAAACGCGACCCAAACCAAGGCACGTGTACTAACGCATGTCGTTGGGATTACGATATAAAACCTGGTGTTGAGAACGAAACCGGCGAAATGGTGCATAAAATTGACCCAAAAAAGGTTATTCCTACACTGGGTGAAGGCGCGCCAAGTAACGATGTATTTATGCTAGAGGAACAAGGTCGCCCTGGTGAGTATATGCCTGCATTTGAGGATGAACACGGCACGTATATTATGAACTCAAAAGATTTACGCGCTGTGCAATACGTAGAGCAGTTAACAAAAATGGGGGTACATAGTTTAAAAATAGAAGGGCGTACTAAGTCATTTTATTATGTAGCGCGTACAGCACAAGTTTATCGCAAAGCAATAGACGATGCAGTTGCAGGTAAACCATTTGATACTAACTTATTTAAAACTCTCGAAAATCTAGCACATCGGGGCTATACCGAAGGTTTTTTAAAACGCCACGCTCACCAAGATTATCAAAACTATGAGTACGGTCATTCTGTATCAACTAAACAGCAATTTGTAGGCGAGGTGCTAGGACGTAGCGAAAATGGCTTAGTTGAAATTGACGTTAAAAATAAATTTTGTACAGGTCACTCCTTAGAGCTTATGACACCACAAGGTAACATTACTTTTAAGCTTGAATATATGGAAAACAAAAAGGGTGAAATTATTAGCGATGCTAAAGGCTCTGGTCACATTGTAAAAATACCACTAGATGAAGGCATTAACTTAGCGCATGCTATTTTAATGCGCAATCTTGAGGATCACCAAGATACTCGTAATCCATTTAAACAAGCTGTTTAGCTACAGCTGAATATAGTTTTTCAAAAAAATCGGGGTTATAAAAACCCCGAGTTTGCGTCTTTATTTAAAATAACATTAATTATTTTTCAAGTTGCTTTAGCTTATCTCTTCGCTCTTTACGTTTTTGTTTTAATGTTTTGCTTGCATGTTTTTTAGGCTTTTCTTTACTCATTACAAATAACTCCAATTAAATATATAAAATTAATAAATAAAAATTGAAATAATTTACTCTATATTTCCTCCTTAATATTAATGGCTATTATTTCCCAAAGGTGGGATTCCCCAGCTTCTTTATATTCAATAATATGATTTATTTTATGCCCTAAAAGAGCGACCCCAAGAGGAGAGTGAAATGATACGTCACTAATAAAGTGCCTTCGTTGGCTTGGAGGCACTAAAGTTATGCGGCGCTTAAAACCGGTGGTTATATTTTTAATAACCACCGTGCTATTAATTTGTACATGCGGATTGAATTTTGACCAAGGCCGCTGTGAATACTCGACTTCTTGTAGTAAATACGCAAGCTTCAGCGGTTGTAATAGTACAGCTGCGTCTGTGAAGTCATTTTTAGACAGGAAAGGTTTTTTACGTTCGAACAGAAAAGAAAGCACGGACTAATCCCCACAAAAACTAAATCGAATTTAAATATATAAAGGTACAGTGTAACTGCCGAGTGTAAGGGTTACACTCAGGGCAAGATCACGAACTTTACCTTGACTTAAAAGTATGATCTTATACTCCTTTTTTCAAGGAGCATTCTCATGCTTGATATTCAGCTATTTAAATATTTCGAATCAATCGATGATCCTCGCCAACAAGGTAAAGTGGTTCATAAACTATTTGATATCATATTCTTAGCCGTCAGCGCTGTTGTGTCTGGATGCCAAGGCTGGGAAGA
>NZ_JADYXF010000109.1:0-2453 GCF_015864385.1 Pseudoalteromonas sp. SWXJZ94C | reverse complement strand
CTTTTTACTTTTAAAATATTAAAGCCACGTTACATGAGCGCGAAGTAAATTCGCACCTACAAGTTTGGCGTATGTTGTTGGGCTTGATATTTATTGTAGGTGAGGTTTTACACCTCGCTTTGCTTTTTAAATATTAAAACCACGTTATATGAGCGCGAAATAAATTCGCACCTACGGGTTTATCGTATGTTGTCGGGTTTGATGTTTTTGTAGGTGAGGTTTTACACCTCGCTTTTGCTTTTAAAATATTAAAACCAGGTTACACAAGCGCGAAGTAGATTGGCACATACGGGTTTGGCGTATGTTGTCGGGTTTGATGTTTATTGTAGGTGAGGTTTTACACCTCGCAATATTACTAATTTATAAATGAAAAGCGTGAGTTTAATTCACGCTTTTTGCTTTTTTACTACGGCGTTATTTTTAAAATAATGCAATTAACTATATTAATTGTGCGTAAATTACGCCCCGTTAAATTGATCAAGGAATAATTATGCCACGCAAATATTTTGGTACCGATGGAGTAAGAGGTAAAGTAGGGACTTTTCCTATCACTCCAGATTTTGCAATGAAATTAGGCTGGGCTGCAGGCACTGTTTTAGCTTCAAGCGGCACAAAAGAAATTTTAATAGGTAAAGATACACGCAACAGTGGTTATATGTTTGAGTCAGCTATTGAGGCAGGGCTTTCTGCTGCGGGTGTTAATGTTGCATTTGTTGGTCCTATGCCAACCCCTGCGGTTGCTTATTTAGCATCAACCTTTAGGGCTGATGCTGGCGTAGTTATTAGCGCATCACATAACCCATATTACGATAACGGCATTAAGTTTTTTAATAATTTTGGTACTAAGCTAAATGACGAACAAGAGTTAGAAATTGAAGCCCTGCTTGAACAAGCATTAAACAACAATGCGATGCAATGTGTAAGCTCTGAGCTTTTAGGTAAAGCAAGGCGTATTAACGATGCCGCTGGTCGGTACATTGAGTTTTGCAAAGGTACATTTGCTAAAGATTTAACGCTTGATGGTTTAAAAATTGTTGTAGATAGCGCTAACGGCGCTGCTTACCATATAGCGCCAAATGTTTATGCCGAGTTGGGTGCTGAAGTTATTAGTATTAACGATAAGCCAAATGGTTTAAATATTAATGAGCAATGTGGCGCAACTCATTTAGATAGCTTACAAGAAGCTGTTTTAGCCAATAATGCTGACTTAGGTATTGCGCTTGATGGTGATGCCGATAGGCTCATGCTCGTTGACAGCACAGGTGCAGTAATTGATGGCGACCAAATACTTTATATTTTGGCTAAATCAGCAAAGCTGCAAGGTAAAATGGATGGTGGTGTTGTCGGTACGCTTATGTCTAATTTAGGGTTAGAATTAGCATTAAAGCAAATGGATATTCCGTTTAAGCGCGCCAAAGTAGGTGATAGGTACGTTGTTGAGCAATTAAAAAATACAGGCTGGAAGTTAGGTGGTGAAGGCTCGGGGCATATTTTACATTTGGATTATGCAACTACAGGTGATGGAATTGTCGCTTCGCTTTTGGTTTTAACTGCACTTATTCAACAAAATGAATCGTTAAATGAATATGTTGCCGGTATGCAAAAACTACCTCAAGTGCTCTTAAATGTTCGTTTATCTAAAAATAATGCGAATGAAATACTAAACACCGATTTAGTAAAACAGGCAGTAATAGAAGCCGAAACGATATTGGCTGACACCGGTCGTGTTTTATTGCGTAAGTCGGGCACAGAGCCACTTATTCGTGTAATGGTTGAGTCTACAGATTCTGTAGCATCGCAAACACAAGCAGAAAATATAGCTACGGCAATCAAAGCGCTTTTATAGGTTTTGTAGGTGAGGTTTTACACCTCGCTTTTTGCTTTTAAAATATTAAAACCACATTACACAAGCGCGAAGTAAATTCGCACCTACAGGTTTGGCGTACGTTGTCGGGTTTGATGTTCATTGTAGGTCAGGTTTTACACCTCGCTTTTGCTTTTTAAATATTAAAGCCACGTTACACAAGCGCGAAGTAAATTCGCACCTCCAGGTTTGGCGTATGTTGTTGGGTTTGATGTTTTTGTAGGTGAGGTTTTACACCTCGCTTTGCTTTTTAAATATTAAAACCACGCTACACAAGCGCGAAGTAAATTCGCACATACAGATTTGGCGTATGTTGTTGGGTTTGATGTTTTTGTAGGTGAGGTTTTACACCTCGCTTTGCTTTTTAAATATTAAACCAAGCTACACAAGCGCGAAGTAAATTCGCACCTACAAGTTTGGCGTATGTTGTTGGGCTTGATTTTTATTGTAGGTGAGGTTTTATACCTCGCTTTTGCTTTTAAAATATTAAAGCCACGTTACACAAGCGCGAAGTAAATTCGCACCTACAGGTTTGGCGTATGTTGTTGGGTTTGATGTTTATTGTAGGTGAGGTTTTACACCTCGCTTT
>NZ_JADYXF010000108.1:0-2542 GCF_015864385.1 Pseudoalteromonas sp. SWXJZ94C | reverse complement strand
ATTTAAAACCGAAGTTTTATTTAACTCTCTGAGTAGTTCGCTCCTCGCTAGGCGTTGGCGTTTCCCGTCTCAGTGGGGTCGCATTATAGGGAGCGGCGAATTTTACGCAAGCGTTATTTGCATAAAATAGTAATTAAAATTAAGCCCCGAGCAAGCGCACACGATAGACACAAGTTACCCACAAAAACCTGTTGATAACTCTGTTTTTGCACTTTAAAACTAAACACTTTTATCCTGATGTGATAAGTTGCGTTCACTTTTTTAACTCATGTATTTAGGCAGTATCCATGACAGACATAATAAACAGTATAAGTGCCCTTCTATGGGGCCAAGTTCTCGTCTACTTATTAATAGCAGCAGGCCTCTTCTTTACTTTTCGATTAGGCTTTATTCAGTTTGTACAATTCCCACATATGTTCAAAGTTATGTTTGGCTCTCGTAAATGTGCCGATAACGAAATTTCATCCTTTCAGGCTTTTTGTACTTCATTAGCTGCGCGCGTTGGTACAGGTAATATGGCTGGTGTTGCTGTTGCCTTATACCTAGGTGGTCCAGGTGCTATTTTTTGGATGTGGCTTATTGCATTAATAGGTATGGCGACGAGTTTTGCCGAGAGTACTTTAGCCCAGGCTTATAAGACAAAAGATGCTGAAGGTAATTTTAGAGGCGGTCCTGCTTATTATATGCAAAACGGTTTAGGCAAACGCTGGATGGGAATTTTATTCTCGTTATGCTTAATTTTAGCCTTTGGTTTAGTATTTAACGCCGTACAGTCAAACTCTATTGCTGCAGCATTTGAAGTAGCGTTTGATGTACCTAAGTATATAGTAGGCATTCTTCTGGTCATTGGTTCTGGCATTATTATTTTTGGTGGTCTAAAAACAATTTCTCGTTTTGCCGAAATGGTTGTGCCATTTATGGCATTAGCTTATTTATTAGTTGCTCTTTATGTATGTGCTATTAACTTTACTGCACTACCTGATGTACTTGCACTTATTATAAAGAGTGCTCTTGGTATTGAACAAGCCGGTGCTGGTGCAATTGGTTATGGTGTTACACAAGCTATGATCCAAGGTATAAAACGTGGTTTATTCTCAAACGAAGCAGGTATGGGTAGCGCTGCTAATGCAGCAGCGACTGCAACGCCTTACCCTCCTCACCCAGCATCACAAGGTTATGTACAAATGCTAGGTGTCTTTATTGATACTATTGTTATTTGTACAGCGACTGCTTCTCTTATTTTACTATCACAGCAATTAGTACCTGGATCTGGTATTACAGGGATTGAGCTCACGCAAGCAGCATTACAAGAACATGTTGGCGACTGGGGCACTTATTTTATTGCTATTGCTATACTCTTTTTTGCATTTACTTCTATAGTTGCTAATTACTCTTACGCTGAAACAAATTTAATGTTTTTAGGACGCAACTCTAATAAAGGTATGTTTATCTTTAGACTTGTTGTATTAGGTATGGTGATGTTTGGTGCTGTTGGTGAGCTTGGTTTAATTTGGACACTAGCTGATATATCAATGGGTTTAATGGCCATTGTAAACGTTATAGCGCTATTTATGCTTTCAGGTGTTGTTGTATGGCTTTCTAAAGATTATAACGAACAACGCAAAAAGGGCTTAATACCCACCTTTGATAAAAGTAAGCATCCAAAACTTGCTAAAGAGGTCGACCCCGAGGCCTGGAAATAAATAATAAACAGCGAGCTACGGCTCGCTTTTTTAGTCCTAAAAATAAAAAGTGCTGCACTAAGTCGCCCAACTCCTTGTAAATGAAAAGCGGTGGCAGATGATATGAATGGTATGTACTGTACTGTACTGTACAGACATTATTTGGTTATTAGGGTACGTAAGACAACCTGAAAAATAAGTGTTTAATGCCTACAATTATGTATTAGCGCTTTCTTGGTTACTCTATTTGAAGTTCTCACCTTAGCTCTAAACCTACTGCTGTCGGCAACTTTAGCTTCCACTAAGCATGCATTACTAATCAATTCGACAATTACTTATGCTAGTAGCGTACAAGTTTGTGCTATTTGCTTTCAAGATCGTTTGATCTAGAAGTGTGGATTGGTTTACTGTTTTGGATTTGTTAAAACCTATGACACTTAGTCCAATTCAATTAAAGTGAACTCATTAGTATTAGGTACAATGTGGCACTAAGGATTTACATGGCTGGTTTATTTTTGCTGTTGTAGGGCTGGGTTTGGGACTGGGTTTAGAGATCTTACATAGGGCTACCTAAACGTATTTTTTAAAACAATAGAAATAAAAACCATTATTAAAATATCATGTAACGCTATTATTAGGTAGATCATACATAAGATAGTACATATCAAGAATGATATAAATTGTGGTTAATATAAAGATGGTAAATCAAGTTTTTAGTTGATTTTTATAAATATTAAAGGATTATTAGAAGGTTTTTTATAAGCAGAGTGCTTAATATAAAGATGGTGCCCGAGGCCGGACTTGAACCGGCACGACTTGTTAGTCGAGGGATTTTAAATCCCTTGTGTCTACCAATTCCA
>NZ_JADYXF010000107.1:0-2643 GCF_015864385.1 Pseudoalteromonas sp. SWXJZ94C | reverse complement strand
GCGGGTGACTTGCCTGTTGAAATCGCTAGTAGCGAACGTGCTGATACGCCTTATGATTTTAAGCATCTTCCCGCTTTATTAGTTGACCCTATTGTTTCTAAAATAAAAGAAGAGGGGGTTTCAGTTGTACTCGCAGTTGGCGATATGACCGATGTACGTACAGAAAATGAATATGTTGAATGGATGAATAAAGTTGGAACTCCTTTAACTGAAGCTGGAATGACTGTTTTACCTGTACGTGGTAATCACGAAATTGTAGATGGTTATGATTGGCTAAGTTGGTTTACTACTTCAGTAGATACGACAGATAATCGCTCTGTTAATAATATTGATAATGGTATTGATGCTTATACCGATGCCGATTCACAGGAATTCGACCAAGGGTACAATTTGTATCAACAATCCCCAGGAAAACTGTTAAGCAAAGGGTTAGAAAGTGGCGAAATAGTGGGTTACGAAGGTATTGAAGATCTTATGTACTATACCGTTCAAAACAATACGTTATTTATTGCTATAGACTTTTATGCAAGTGATTTAGTGTCTGTTAACTATGAAGGTACTTGGCTTCTTATTTATGATTGGTTAAAAAATGTTTTAGAAACAAAAGGGACTACCGTTGATCATATTGTAATGTTTGGTCACGAAGCTTTATCAACCAAAAAGCGTCCGTCGGTTTATAATTATGATGAATATTTTGACTATATTAGTTCATTAAAAAGTGATGGCACTAGTGGAGATGAGGATGAAACTGAGCCAGGTATATTAGGGCTTGATACTGGTCAATTAGGTTATTTACAGCTGCAAGATGAGTCTTCTCCTGGCTTAATGGATAACGTCCTTAATTTATTGAGTGAATATAAAGTTAACTATATTGCTGGGCACGATCATCAATACTCTCGTAGTTTAATTCATCCAGATAATTCGAATCCATCCGTTGGCTTTACACAAATTGTTGCGGGTAATGCATCTTGGAAAGCGTATAACAATCGTTATGGTATTCATGATAAATATGAAACGGGTTTAGCGCAGGATAATTTTGCTCAAGTAGGTGACTACGAAGGAACAAATAGTCAGTACACTAAAGATTTAACTAAGTATGAAAAATCAAACAAAATTTCATTTGTGATTGTTGAAGTTAATGGTCGTCAAATTACGTTTAAAAACTATTATGCACCGGTTAATTTTTCTGAAGCTGATATGAATATGGGGACATACTGGGATGAACCTCAAAATGCTTGGGTGCAATATGATGTTGATTCTACTGGTAAAACCATTGAAGAAATTATCCCTATTGAATGGAGTGTAGGTGATAGTGCAAGCTATACGAGCGATGCGCTACAGCGTGTTGTTTCTCCTTATGAATCTTATTGGGCAACAACCAAAACACCTGATGAAGCAGGTTATATTGGGACTGAAGCGGCTATTCTAGATGGTTTTAATTTAACGTATAACAGTGTTGAAGTGTTAACAACCGATACCCAAGATAAAAAGCAGGTAGGGGTTGATGCAAACTATCAAGATGATTTAGGGACAGGTAAAGGGGAATATACAACGTTTGCTGATGCTTATAGCATTCCTCGTAAAGAACAAGCAATGAATGAATTGTTGTCATTAAGCTGGTTTACTGACGATGATGCTACGACTGTATCTGATATTTTGCACATTAATGGTAACTTAAACCAAGATGGCTCATATAAAAACACCAACGGATTTGTGCAAACACGTTCTCCTTCAGAGTTATTTTATGATAAAGATGCAGTGGAAACCGATAATCCAACAAATGTTATTCGAGATGGCGTAATCACAGCTGAAGATGACGCTGATGCAATGGCGATTGCTATGACTGCCCCAGAAGGAGTTGATTTATCTACTTTAACCATTGGTCGATACAACGAAGAAACGGGTGTTTGGGATACGTTTTTAGATGAAAACTGTTTTACTGCCACATCTTACTCGGATGACTTTAGTGTTATGTTCCAATCGGGTTTTGGTAGTGCGCCAAGTGATGTAAGCAGCAGTTGTGGGACTTATTTGTGGGGTTATAATCATAACAACAACTCTGTTTGGGGTTTTACACATAAAGATGGTCGATTTGCTTTGGTTATAAAAGTGGATTAAGTGACGTCGTTTTTTGTTTGATTTGGTTTCTTTGTAGTAATTAGGGTGAATGCGATCCTAATTACTACATTGTTTTATATATTAGTATTTTAATAGCGTGATGACTCATTAACGCCAAGGGAAGGGCTATATCAATGGGGAGTCATATTATTTTAAAATGCTTTGCACACATAGCTTTGTTATAAACGGTAAAGTACAGGTAAAAGTATATTATTCTTTTACGCTTTCCATGTAGTGAAAAATATCCACGATCTCTTGTACTATTGCTATATTTACCTTCAGGTTTTCAATATTATTTTCTATAAAATCAAAGTTGTTTTTTATATATTCATCGTCATTTCTTTCTAAGTAGTTTATGAAATGTTGTTGCAACGTTGTCGGGCTACCGTAATGACCATAATATCTGTTCAAGAAACTAGGAGTAAGAAAATCTTTTTGATTTTCCATTCTCATTTGTAAATTGTTTAGATGTTCAACTTCTAAATCTATATCGTCGATATATAATGGATATAAATCCCTTATTAA
>NZ_JADYXF010000106.1:0-2750 GCF_015864385.1 Pseudoalteromonas sp. SWXJZ94C | reverse complement strand
GAGCAATCAAGCGTGGTAGTAAACGGTGTAATAGAAGAAGCCGATACAAACCAAACCGCGACAGTCACCTTTACAGATAGCAATAACGACACAGTTGTAGTTACTGGCGTATCAATTAACGCAGCAGGTGAGTGGGTTATTGATGCAACAGACATAACAACGCTTGCCGATGGTGAAATTACAGCAAGCGTTAGCGCATTAGACGTTGAGGGCAATTTAGCCACAAATGAAACCAGCTTTACCAAAGACGCCAACGCCAATGTAACCGTTGAAATACAAGATACAGCTGATAACGTTATTAACGGCAATGGCGAAAGCTCAGCTGTAAAAATTACAGGCACAGCGGTTGGTGTAGAGAATGGCCGTACGGTTACAGTAACAGTGACCGATGGCACAACAACTAAAACCTTTACTGCAATAGTGATTGGTGAAGCGTATACAATTTCAGATAAAGATTTATCAGCCTTTAACGATGGTGAAATTACAGCCACAGCCACGGTAAGCGACTTAGCTGGCAATACAGCAACTAGCCAAGATACCGCAATTATTGACCAAACAGCCGTTACTACCATTACAATGGCAGCGGGCGATGACGTAGTTAATAGCAATGAGCAAAGTAATGTAGTTGTAAGCGGTGTGATTGATGAAGCCGATACAAACCAAACCGCTACAGTCACCTTTACAGATAGCAATAAAGACACGGTTGTTGTTACTGGCGTATCAATAAATGCAGCAGGTGAGTGGGTTATTGATGCAGCAGACATAACAACGCTTGCCGATGGTGAAATTACAGCAAGTGTTAGCGCATTAGACGTTGAGGGCAATTTAGCCACAAACTCAACCAGCTTTACCAAAGACGCCACAGCTACTGTAACGGTAGATATAAACGACACAGACGACAACGTAATAAATGGCAATGGCGAAAACACCAATGTTGAAATTACAGGTACTACAACCGGTGTTGAAGACAACCAAAAAGTAACGGTTGTAGTAAAAGATGCAGCCGGTAACGAACGCAGCTTTGAAGCCACCGTTACAAATAATGCTTACACAATTACAGGTGCAGACTTATCGGGTCTTAACGACGGTACATTAACCGCCACAGCCACCGTAAGTGATGTAGCCGGTAACACAGCCACTAATACCGATACAGCTATTCACGATAAAACAGCAGTTACTACCATACAAATGGCAGCGGGCGATGACGTAGTTAATAGTGATGAGCAAAGTAATGTAGTAGTAAGCGGTGTGATTGATGAAGCCGATGCTAACCAAACAGCCACCGTAATATTTACTGATAAAGATGGTAAAAAAGTTACAGTTGAAAACGTCGCTATTAACGCAAATGGTGAATGGCAAGTTGATGCAGCAGATATAACAACGCTTGCCGATGGTGAAATTGAAGTAAGTGTTAGTGCATTAGACGTTGAGGGCAATTTAGCCACAAACGCAACCACCTTTACTAAAGACACCACCGTTGCAGTAACAGTCGATATAAACGACACGAACGACAACGTAATAAATGGCAATGGCGAAAACACCAATGTTGAAATTACAGGTACCACAACCGGTGTTGAAGACGACCAAAAAGTAACGGTTGTAGTAAAAGATACAGCCGGTAACGAGCGCAGCTTTGAAGCCACCGTTACCAATAATGCTTACACAATTACAGATGCAGACTTATCGGGTCTTAATGATGGCACATTAACCGCCACAGCCACCGTAAGTGATGTAGCCGGTAATACAGCCACTAATACCGATACAGCCATACACGACAAAACAGCAGCTACTACCATTGCAATGGCAGCGGGTGATGACGTAGTAAATGCAGCCGAGCAAACAAATGTTGTCGTGAGTGGTCAGGTTACTGATATAGAGCCGACTAATACAGCAACAGTTACTTTTACTGATGAAAATGGCTTACCCGTTACTATAAACAACGTCACAATTAATGACGATGGCAGTTGGGAAGTTAGTAGCGCAGATATTAATACGCTTGCCGATGGCACAATTACTGCCGCTGTTAGTGTATTTGATGATGCTGGTAACCAAGCTACAAATAGCACCACTTTCGAAAAAGACACCCAAGCTTCAATTTCTATTCCGAGCGAAAACAACGACTTATTAATTAACAATGCAGAAAAATCGGCTGTAGTTATCAATGGTCAAAGCGTAAATATAGAAGAGGGCAAAATCGTTAATGTTACGGTGTCTGATGGTACTAAAACAGTAACAGGGCAAGCGATTATTTTAGCTGATGGAACATGGCAAAGTAACTCGCTCGATTTAACGACCCTTGATGAAGGGGCACTGACTGTTACAGCAACAACCGCCGACACTGCAGGCAATACCGCAAATGCAGATCTTAACATTGTTAAAGATACACAAAGCGCTGTTACGGTAAATGTGGGCGATGATGCAGTTATAAATGCTGCTGAGCAAAGCACTGCTAAAGTAGCAGGCACAGTAACCGACGTAGAAGCTAACCAAAGCGTAGCAATTATCATTAAAGACAGTGACGGCAGTACTGTATTTAATGGCAATGCAAGTGTAGATGACGCTGGCAAATGGGAATTAGATAGCAGTATTTTAAATGCACTGTCTGATGGCGACTACACAGTAGATGTAAGCACACAAGATGTAGCCGGCAACGTAACTACTAACACGCTAGATTTCACTAAAGACACACAAGCCAGTACAACGCTAGTGCTTGAAGACTCAGTAATAAATGCAGCAGAAGACGACGCGGT
>NZ_JADYXF010000105.1:0-3082 GCF_015864385.1 Pseudoalteromonas sp. SWXJZ94C | reverse complement strand
TTATAGCTCTACGTATGGCTATGTGGTAACTCGACTGGCTGCCGATGCACCTTATACGTTAATTAAGCAGTTTTAATTGTTTAAGAAAAATAACACTCACATTGAGTGGTGAGTGTTATTTTGCTGCGAACAAGATGTACTTAAATAAATGAAGTATAAGGTCAAAACTAAAATTATAAAGATACTTTTTATTATAGAGCCTTCCTATGTTTTTAGTCGATGTTGAAAATGATAGATAAAGATAAAGATAAAGATAAATTTATTTTTAAATACATATTACGTCAAGAAATTACATATTTACCGTTATCATTACTACTAGCTCTTGTATCGTACCTTGGGCATGATATTCAAGTAGCAGGGAGGGTTTTTCTTCATACAGCATTACTTTTTCAACTTGTAATTATTATAACGGGGTGGGATGTAATAAGAAAAAGAGATGATTAACAAGTTAGAATTACAGAAATCATAGTGACACCTATTCTAAATCTTCCTATCCTAATTTTTGCTCAGTAAATAGTTAACACTGCATCATGCAGTCATTACCATGCGTGTAATTTAGATTAAACAGAGATAATGGCTTATTTAATGGGTTAAATGAAAGTAATCCAGTAGAAAAGGGGAGCTATTAACCTAAAAAGTAGATTTTATAGGGGGGTAGCGGACTGTTTAGCTTATATAATTAGAGTGACTGTCTAGTTTAGTTTATAAAAGGATAATAGTAATGGTTACTTTACAAGAATTAATAGGGCAAAAAAAATATGACTTGCTCTATACTCATTATGATATGAATGGTTTACTAATCCAAGATATGGAAGATGTTTTTTATTGTAATGATAATGAAATCCCTCAAGATCGTATTCCTAATTTAGAGGCATTATTAACACCTATTGATGATATTAATAGTTCTTTAGTACCCATCGAAGCAGCTAAACTTTTGGCAGCTTGGGGATTTGAAAAAGCAATTGATTATTTTGAATATTGTATTGATAATCGTATTGATCGTTTAGGTAACATAGAGCCACATCGACTACATACAGCTTACGATACAATCTATGAAAAAATAGCGGAGTCCTTATTTCAATACCATGTTAGATATACTGAAAGAGATTACATCATATCTAATAGTTTTTATGGCGAATTAGGAGAAAGAGCTCGAAGACGAATTAGTATTCCATTAATAAAAATTATTGAATTGTCTAGAGAGCTTACCATTGATCTTTGCGGTATTATTGGTAAGTTATCTACCAGAGACTGGCCTGAATTCCTGCCTGTTTTAAAAGAATGTTATCTTGATTTTTCTCAGCGTCCTGAAGGTGACTTAAGTCGAAAGTGGAATCTTCCAATATTAAGAAATTTTTTTATGAGCAGGAGAAATAACATAGACACGCACTTTAACTAGTGGGTGTTAATTTACTACTAACACGTTGTACTTAAGCAACATAACACTGAAGAAAAGGACTCTTCGATGCCAGCAATGAAATTAATTCAATCAGTAGG
This sequence comes from Pseudoalteromonas sp. SWXJZ94C, assembly GCF_015864385.1. Classification (NCBI taxonomy): domain Bacteria; kingdom Pseudomonadati; phylum Pseudomonadota; class Gammaproteobacteria; order Alteromonadales; family Pseudoalteromonadaceae; genus Pseudoalteromonas; species Pseudoalteromonas sp. SWXJZ94C. The sequence goes on along the minus strand of NZ_JADYXF010000105.1, from coordinate 1,585 downwards.
GATTGGCGGCGCAAATAAACCAGACGATGTAAAAGCAGTACAAACCGCTTTAAACTCACTTCTTTCCCTTATAGCACCCACTAGAAAACTTACCGTAGACGGTCGTTTAGGCTCACGCCCTGAAAACTCTAAAACCGTAGCTGCCATTAAATTATTTCAAAGCAAAGTGGTAAATATGGTACGCCCTGATGGAAAAATAGATCCAAATGGACGCACCCATAGAAAAATTAACGAAAAGCTTATAAATTTGTCCGCTATAAGTAATGTGAGTGTAGCTTTAAAAATACCAGCCACAAAAGCATCTTGGATGAAAACAGCTGCTGGTGAAGTGGGCGAAGCCGAAGTTCCAGGTGTAAAGGCAAATCCGCAAATTTTAGAGTACTTTAAAGCATCTAAATTTTGGGGTAATGATGATAGTGGTGGTCAAAATGCTTGGTGTGGCTCTTTTGTTGCTTGGGTAATGAAAAAAAACAACATGGATCCTGTTAAAAATGCTTTTAGAGCAAAAGAGTGGGCTAGTTTTGGTAAATCGATCAGTGCTCCTGTTTATGGTGCTATTGGTATTAAGTCAAGAAAAGGTGGTGGTCATGTTGCTTTTGTTGTAGGTCAAAGTGCTGATGGCAACTACTTATATATGCTAGGTGGAAATCAAAGTAATAGCGTTAATGTTGCAAAGTATAAAAAAGAAGTATGGGACAGCTTTGTAAAATAACAAAGACACCCACTTTAAATAGTGAGTGTTAATTTACTACTAACACGTTGTACTTAAACAACATAACACTAAAGAAAAGGACTCTTCGATGCCAGCAATGAAATTAATCCAATCAGTAGGAATTGGCGGCGCATGACTTCAAAAATAAGCTAGACATCCATCCTAATTGTTTGCAGTTTGGCTAACTAAGTACTAGGCTTTTATCAGTGTGAAAAACAAGCAGAGTGTCTTATGGCAATCGCAAGAAAGCGTCAAATAAGTTTGGTTGATACAAAATATTATCACTGTATTTCACGTTGCGTGCGTCGTGCTTTTTTGTGTGGTGAAGATCACTTTACAGGTCAATCTTACGAGCATCGCAGAGGGTGGGTTGAAGATAAATTACTCGAATTAGCCAAGGTATTCTGCATTGATGTCTGTGCTTATGCCGTTATGAGTAATCACACGCATTTAGTGTTGTATGTTGACGATAAAAAAGCAAATAGGCTGAATGATAAAGCGATTGTTATTCGCTGGCATAAGCTTTGTAAAGGCACTGTACTTACGCAAAAATACATGCAGGGTGAAAAGCTAAGTAAAGTTGAGCTTATCTTTTTTAATCAAACAGTGAAGCAATACCGAGAACGTCTATCAAGTATCAGCTGGTTTATGCGGCTATTAAATGAAGACATTGCCCGCAGAGCAAATAAAGAAGATAACTGCACAGGTAGATTTTGGGAGGGTCGCTTCAGGTCACAAGCACTTCTTGATGAAGCCGCACTTGCCGCTTGTATGGCCTATGTAGATTTAAATCCCATTAGAGCTAAAATGGCTAAAACGCCGGAGCAGTCAAAGCATACCAGTGTACAAAAGCGTTTAATAACAGCATCAGAA
>NZ_JADYXF010000104.1:0-3114 GCF_015864385.1 Pseudoalteromonas sp. SWXJZ94C | reverse complement strand
CTTGCCGCCAAAGCCGGTGAGGCTATTTTTAGGCTAGGTCGAGAGCCTGAAAAAGAGCAGCGTATCGTGATTGACGACATATTAGACGCTACCTACAACGGCAAAGGTATGTTGTGGGAAGGTGGGTTTTTGCATGCAGGTCGTTGGCAACAAGCCTTTTTTTGTGCGGCAATTGTCCGTGACCAAGATGCGATGGACAGTTTAGCGAAGTTCCCTGTATCTGTAATGCGTCAGTGCTCGACCACAAGCAGTGAAGCCGAGTACGCACTTGTTGAATTAATCCAAGGTATACACCGCCGAGTATCAAATGATGAGGGTTTAGCTTTACTAGGTAAAGCGTTAGAAGAGGTTAAATTAGAAACCAAAGACCCGTGGGTCAGCTATTGCACCAACGCAAAAACTGACTTTATTCTTACCTTTATAATGAAAGAAAAAGGCAGTCCAAGTACGGCATTAGCAGATGCATTGAATGATAGCTGGGAGTATCACGAGCGATTCTGTGATAAAGAATACCAACAGCCTGATTTTTATATGCCAATTGTTTTATTAGGCTTAACGTGCATGGCAAAAGACCTTGGTAATGAAATAAACGTACAATCAGACTTTATTCCGCAGTTTTATATTGATGGCGACTATTTGTAGTTTTACCACAGCCCCTAAATATTTAACCAAACAGATTTAATTTAAAGGAATAAATATGATAACCATAACACGCGATTATGAACCTACGTTTTTAGATCATGATACTGAACGATTTGAAGAAATTTATGATGACTCGATTGAAGATGTATCTATTAAAAGAGATAATTTAATAAGCGTTTTTGGCAATGCAATCACAATCTGCCAGTGGTGGTCGTTTGATTTAACGCAGGAAAACAAACAAAAATCAATAACAGCATTAAAACTTGCAGCAAAAGCAGGTGAGGCTATTTTTAGGCTGGGTCGAGAGCCTGAAAAAGAGCAACGCGTTGTGATTGACGATATATTAGATGCCACCTACAACGGCAAAGGGATGTTGTGGCAAGGTGGATTTTTATCTGGGGCAGATTGGCAAAAAGCCTTTTTTTGCGCAGCAATTGTACGTGACCAAGATGCGATGGACAGTTTAGCGAAGTTTCCTGTATCTGTAATGCGCCAGTGCTCTACCACAAACAGTGAAGCCGAGTACGCACTTGTTGAATTAATTCAAGCAATTCACCGTCGAATACCTCGTGATGAATGTTTAGAGGTTCTTCGCACGGCATTAGCGGAGTTGGATAAAGAAAGCGCAACAGACATGTGGGTTAACTATTGCACCGGTGGAAAAACAGGCTTTATTCTTGCCTTTATGATGGATGGAGAGGTCACCCCGAGTACGGCATTAGCAAATGCATTAACTGATAGCTGGGATTACTGTGAGCGCTATCGTGATTTAGAAGGATATGAACAGCCTGATTTTTATATGCCAATTGTCTTATTAGGTTTAACGTGCATGGCAAAAGATCTTGGTAACGAAATAAATGTGCTATCAGACTTTATTCCGCAATTTTATATTGATGGCGACTATTTATAGTTTTACCTCAGTACCCAAAATCCTCAACTAAACAGAGTTAATTTAAAGGAATAAACATGATAACCATAACACGCGAATATAAACCTTTAAGCATAAAAAGAAATAGTGACCGTTTTGAAGAAGAATATAATCACTCGATTGAATGCTTACCTATAAAAAGAGATAATTTAGTTTCTTTATTAAGCAATGCAATCAAAATCTGCCAATGGTGGTCGTTTGATTTAACCGAAGAAAACAAGCAAAAATCAATAACAGCATTAAAGCTTGCGGCAAAAGCCGGTGAGGCAATTTTTAGGCTAGGTCGAGAGCCTGAAAAAGAGCAACGCGTCGTGATTGACGATATATTAGATGCGACCTACAACGGCGAAGGCTGGTTGTGGGATGGGCGTTTGGATGCCATTAGCTGGCAAGAAGCCTTTTTTTGTGCAGCAATTGTCCGTGACATTGATGCGATGGATAGTTTAGCGAAGTTTCCTGTATCTGTAATGCGTCAGTGCTCTACGACAAACAGTGAAGCCGAGTATGTACTTGTTGAGCTAATTCAAGGTATACACCGTCGAGTGTCTAATGATGAGGGTTTAGCTTTACTAGGCAAGGCGTTAGAAGAGGTTAAATTAGATACCACAGACCCGTGGGTTAACTATTGCACCAGTGGAAAAACAAATTTTGTTCTCGCCTTTATGATGGATGGAGAAGTCACCCCAAGTACGGCATTAGCAAATGCATTAACTGATAGCTGGGAGTATTGTGAGCGTTTTCGTGATTTAGAAGGATATGAACAACCTAATCATTACATGCCTATTCAGTTGTTAGGCTTAGCATGCATGGCAAAAGATTACGGTAACGAATTAAACGTGCAATCAGATTTTATCCCGCAGTTTTATATTGATGGCGATTACCTGTAAAACGATAAATGACATTTTGTATTTCGTGCTTAGCATTCAATAATGTGGGACAAATCAAGCTGAGTATTAAATAGTCACCTTAAATAAAGCTAAACGGCTAAAGAAAGCGCTTAAGTAAAGTGGGTAAATTAGCGACTTGAGTGTTTGTAAACAAGTAGATATTATCAATGTAAATGACTTATTGCTTAAAATATCGACGCGTTTAAAAACGTATAGTTTGATATAAAAGCGGGGCAAGTCTGTACACTCAAGTCTGTATACTATAGGGAAGGTTATGAGCAGCAAAATAAAAGTGTCGTTATTTAATCATTTGATTGACGCTGAGCGCCAGTTACTCGATCCAGAAGTTCGTCAATCTGAGCGCGCATTAGATGCGCTACTCGATGATGAATTTATCGAAATTGCTGCCAATGGCACTACGTTTAATAAATACCAAGTACTTACCCGTTTACCTACCGAAGTTGTCCCACAGTTTTATAATCAGCATTTTAAGGGGCGAATGCTGAGCGATGATGTAGTGCAACTAAGTTATCAAGCTGCTTATCATAGGTTAGACATTAAGAGATAATTGGATTCAGGCCGCATTTTAATCGTCCTTTTTCTTTATCTCTTTTTGGGTTCGCTCTTCGTGCATATTTTGACAAAAAACTGATAGTT
>NZ_JADYXF010000103.1:0-3332 GCF_015864385.1 Pseudoalteromonas sp. SWXJZ94C | reverse complement strand
TGCTCTTTAAAAATTTGGAAAAGCTGATAATAAAATTCTGATAGATACATTGTATTTATCAAGAGTTTTCAAAAGTAAAAAAAGAATGGTAGCAGTACCATTCAGTGCCATTTAGTTAACTCTTATGAGTTGATTGATTGGTATCTACTTTAGTATTCAATATTGACTTCTGGCGAAGTTAAACTGTCACAAAACAAAGACCCGTTTGGGTTGTATGGTTAAGTGACTAAGCGTACACGGTGGATGCCTTGGCAGTTGGAGGCGATGAAGGACGTATTAACTTGCGATAAGCCTAGTCAAGCTAGTAAAAAGCACTTGAGACTAGGATTTCCGAATGGGGAAACCCACCTGCTTGCAGGTATCGTTAACTGAATACATAGGTTAACGAAGCGAACGCGGAGAACTGAAACATCTAAGTACCCGTAGGAAAAGAAATCAACCGAGATTCCGAAAGTAGCGGCGAGCGAAATCGGAACAGCCCTTAAGCTTATTATGTGTTAATGGAAGGCTCTGGAAAGTGCCACGATACAGGGTGATAGTCCCGTACATGAAAAGACATTTTAAGTGAAATCGAGTAGGTCGGAGCACGTGAAACTTTGACTGAATATAGGTGGACCATCATCTAAGGCTAAATACTCCCAACTGACCGATAGTGAACCAGTACCGTGAGGGAAAGGCGAAAAGAACCCCTGTGAGGGGAGTGAAATAGAACCTGAAACCGTGTACGTACAAGCAGTAGGAGCCCACTTGTTGGGTGACTGCGTACCTTTTGTATAATGGGTCAGCGACTTATATTTTGTAGCGAGGTTAACCGAATAGGGTAGCCGTAGGGAAACCGAGTCTTAACTGGGCGAATAGTTGCAAGGTATAGACCCGAAACCCGGTGATCTAGCCATGGGCAGGTTGAAGGTTGAGTAACATCAACTGGAGGACCGAACCCACTAACGTTGAAAAGTTAGGGGATGACCTGTGGCTAGGAGTGAAAGGCTAATCAAACCGGGAGATAGCTGGTTCTCCCCGAAATCTATTTAGGTAGAGCCTCGGACGAATACTTACGGGGGTAGAGCACTGTTAAGGCTAGGGGGTCATCCCGACTTACCAACCCTTTGCAAACTCCGAATACCGTAAAGTAATATCCGGGAGACACACGGCGGGTGCTAACGTCCGTCGTGAAGAGGGAAACAACCCAGACCGCCAGCTAAGGTCCCAAAGTCATAGTTAAGTGGGAAACGATGTGGAAAGGCCCAGACAGCCAGGAGGTTGGCTTAGAAGCAGCCATCCTTTAAAGAAAGCGTAATAGCTCACTGGTCGAGTCGGTCTGCGCGGAAGATGTAACGGGGCTAAACTATGCACCGAAGCTGCGGATTCATCTTAGGATGAGTGGTAGGGGAGCGTTCTGTAAGCCGTTGAAGGTGTACCGGGAGGTATGCTGGAGGTATCAGAAGTGCGAATGCTGACATGAGTAACGATAATGGGAGTGAAAAACTCCCACGCCGGAAGACCAAGGGTTCCTATCCCATGTTAATCAGGGTAGGGTAAGTCGACCCCTAAGGCGAGGCCGAAAGGCGTAGTCGATGGGAAACAGATTAATATTTCTGTACTCGATATAATTGCGATGGGGGGACGGAGCAGGCTAAACAAGCATAGCGTTGGTAGTCTATGTGAAAGTGAGTAGGGCGTTTGGTTAGGTAAATCCGGGTTGCTATTAAGACTGAGACACGAGACGAGTCACTAAGGTGATGAAGTTGCTGATGCCATACTTCCAGGAAAAGCCTCTAAGCTTCAGATTATATGGAATCGTACCCCAAACCGACACAGGTGGTCAGGTAGAGAATACTAAGGCGCTTGAGAGAACTCGGGTGAAGGAACTAGGCAAAATCGTACCGTAACTTCGGGAGAAGGTACGCTCCTATCTGTGACGAGACTTGCTCTCTAAGCGGACGGGAGCCGCAGTGACCAGGTGGCTGGGACTGTTTATTAAAAACACAGCACTGTGCAAAATCGCAAGATGACGTATACGGTGTGACACCTGCCCGGTGCCGGAAGGTTAATTGATGGGGTTATCCTTAGGGAGAAGCTCTTGATCGAAGCCCCGGTAAACGGCGGCCGTAACTATAACGGTCCTAAGGTAGCGAAATTCCTTGTCGGGTAAGTTCCGACCTGCACGAATGGTGTAACCATGGCCACGCTGTCTCCACCCGAGACTCAGTGAAATTGAAATCGCAGTGAAGATGCTGTGTACCCGCGGCTAGACGGAAAGACCCCGTGAACCTTTACTACAGCTTGGCACTGAACATTGAACCTACATGTGTAGGATAGGTGGGAGACTTTGAAGCAGCGACGCTAGTTGTTGTGGAGTCAACCTTGAAATACCACCCTTGTAGTTTTGATGTTCTAACGTTGGCCCCTGAATCGGGGTTACGGACAGTGCCTGGTGGGTAGTTTGACTGGGGCGGTCTCCTCCTAAAGAGTAACGGAGGAGCACGAAGGTTGGCTAAGTACGGTCGGACATCGTACGGTTAGTGTAATGGTAGAAGCCAGCTTAACTGCGAGACAGACACGTCGAGCAGGTACGAAAGTAGGTCATAGTGATCCGGTGGTTCTGAATGGAAGGGCCATCGCTCAACGGATAAAAGGTACTCCGGGGATAACAGGCTGATACCGCCCAAGAGTTCATATCGACGGCGGTGTTTGGCACCTCGATGTCGGCTCATCACATCCTGGGGCTGAAGTCGGTCCCAAGGGTATGGCTGTTCGCCATTTAAAGTGGTACGCGAGCTGGGTTTAGAACGTCGTGAGACAGTTCGGTCCCTATCTGCCGTGGGCGTTTGAGAATTGAGAGGGGTTGCTCCTAGTACGAGAGGACCGGAGTGAACGAACCGCTGGTGTTCGGGTTGTCATGCCAATGGCATTGCCCGGTAGCTACGTTCGGAACTGATAAGCGCTGAAAGCATCTAAGCGCGAAGCAGGCCTCGAGATGAGTTCTCACTAGACTTTTAAAGTCTCTGAAGGGCCGTTGAAGACTACAACGTTGATAGGCAAGATGTGGAAGTGGTGTGAGCCATTAAGCTAACTTGTACTAATTACCCGTGAGGCTTAACCATACAACGCCAAACGCGTTTTATGTGATAGTGAAACAAGCGAAGAAGTTAATATGACTAAAGTAGATATTACTTAAGAAAGACTTAAAAAATATTATCAGATATTTTCCAAATTCAGTTAGTGCGTAGCGATACGGATTAACGCCCAAATTTGCTTGGTGACAATAGCGTTTTGGACCCACCTGACTCCATGCCGAACTCAGTAGTGAAACGAAACAGCGCCGATGATAG
>NZ_JADYXF010000102.1:0-3359 GCF_015864385.1 Pseudoalteromonas sp. SWXJZ94C | reverse complement strand
TTCCATGTCGCGTCTGTTAACATTAATCTTGGCATGAGGGTTCGGTGTAACGTTTTTTAGCGAATTCAATTATACCTTATCCTCATGCTGTTTGTTTTTTATACCGCAAAGATCAACACGCCCTAGTTGCTCAATAGAGTTATCTGAAATTTATAACAAAATGAAACAACTTGATAAGTGGTGGTAAGTACTACTAACAATAACTTCTAATCGTAATAAAGATAATGGCGTTATATCTCAGGAGAGGTCGTGTTTGAGTTCAGTAACCGAGATGTTGTTAAAGCAATTAACAAAGGGAATGCTATTTTTTTAGAAAGGTGTTTCTTAAATGGGCTTTCTTTTGAAAATAAAACCGAAAAAGAACAATGGAACCTACTTCATCAAGCTACGATATTTATAGGCAAAATAGCTGATGAACAGTTAATTAAGTTACTACTTTCAAAAGGGGTTAATGTAAATGCAGTTGATGTTTACGGCAACGCACCAATTCATTACGCCATAAGAAATAATGATTTTACTACTGTTAAGTTGTTTGCCCAAGCGGGTGCAAATTTAGATATTTATAATAGTGAGGGTATAAATCCACTACATCAATCATTATTACTAATTCCTGAGAGCGTGGATCTAATATCATTTCTTGTTAAAAGTGGTGCTTATATTAGTGAATCTGCCTTCGCTTTGTCGAATGCAATGGGAAATAAAAATGTAATAGATATTCTTGAGGGAAGGGCATAATAAGACAGCTTACAACGCTATATTTTTAGATGGCAGCAATTCTTCCTTATTGATGGTAAAGGGGAAATCTATTACGCGGCCAGCTCCAAGTAAAAACAATACTAATGTTGTCGGTATAGGGTTTAAATACTAATGAACAAGCAATCGGTTGTATCTATCGCACTTTTTATTTGTGTTTCGATGGTAGCATTTTTACTTATTGCTAGTGTGCAGGTGCCAATTTTTTTTGCAGGTGGTAGTGATGCCCTAGAAGTGATTGTCAAACCTTCTAATGTCTCTCAGTGGCTGGCGTTCGCGCTATTTTTGTTTTGTTGGTTATTATGTTTTGTGCTTCCTAAACTAAAACAAAAAGGTCATATTGGGTTAAAAATAGCATTAACATTTATAACCCTAAGTATTTTTTTTATGAGTGGTCATAACTTTCGCTATTCTGGTAAGCAGCATGCACTTATTGATAGCTGGTTTTTTATCCCTATGCAAACAGTGTTTATAAATCCCACTACGTATATAGAAAATAGCCACCTAGAAAAAACAATGTTTTCGGTCAACGCTTACAGTAGTGATACTAAATTATTAAGCATTTGGCTTGGCCTACCACCGTGGCGATTGAATGAAAATAAAGTATCGGGTGTTTTCCATGATTTGGGTTTTGAATAAGGTATTATTTAAATAGTTAATTAATAAGGTGGTGAGTGCTAGATCTTCAGTAAAGGTATTATGTTTACAACCAGCCGAATATCACAGTAAAAAGTACTGTTCTTTTTTGAAGTATTTAGCTGATCTTACAGGGTCAAGCTAAAGTGAATACGCAATGGTAAATGTACTACCTTGTTCATAATATAGAAAAGTTGCAAAACACGATGTACTAAAGAAGGGTAGATCCTTTTAATCTCAATAAAAGCCGCTAAAAAATTAGTAGTTCTTTCCAAAAAGCTTATTAAAACAACAGCAAACTCTTTTTACATTCTGCTTAAACATATAGCAATTTATTGAACCAAAATAGGAACTCGGCTATGGTTTGTTTACTAATAAAAAGCAAATAATGAATAAATTAAAAACGAGTTTATCTACAGCTCATTACGTTTTACAAGGATTTATGTGTTTAGACCAAACCCGCATGATTTAACAAGAGAAGTTTCAAGTAATGCCAGAGTATTTATTGGTATTTTATGTTTGCTTTTTTCTGGTAGTATTTTTTTCATGACTTACGTTGGCGATGATGAAGCATTATTTATTCTAAGTATTGTTGTTGCTTTTCCGCTTTTGTTGGTTTCATTGTCATTATTATTTGGTAAAGCGAGTAAAGGAAAAGGCTTATTTTCTAGTTATTCTTTATACTTTATTTCAATCGTAATACTTTTAAGCAGCACTATTGCATTCCTAAATGGCAGTAATGCATCAGGTATTGTATTTGTAATCGGTTTAGGTTGTTTTTATCTAGCCAAAAAACGTGGTAAAAGTAACAAGAAGTTGAGACCGTAGAATTGCTTTTTTAAGGGAAACAGCCTGCTTTATGGTTTTAGAATGTATTGCCTAATGCTTTAAAAACGCTTAGCGTTGATTCTATAAACTCTTTTTTTAGTTAAGTTTGGCTGTTGAAATTATTTTACAGCCTTAATAGGTGCATTGTGGATATTAGTGATAATTCCCAACTGAGATTAGACGTTATTTACCCAATGGTTTTAAAGATGAAGTTGGAGTTTGGTTTGTTTTACCACTCAACGATATTGATCCCGATAGGTGCGGTGTAATTACTCTAAATAAGTGGCTTAGGGAGCAAGAGTGGTATCCAGCTAAATTTGAAAGTATATTGTGGTTTGGGGATGACAGTGTTGGCAATTTACTGGGTTGGGTAGCTGAAAAATCATCAGCTATTTTATGGAATCCTGCTGATGGTTTTGAATATTGGTATAGTGGAGAAATAGCTGCAGTGTGGGCATTTATTCGCAATAATTATGAGTAAACTGCACCTTACAAACCAACCGAGCTGGACTAAAAGCAATTTGCTAAGTTTTGCTTTGTTTCACATTTTAGCAAAAAATTATTAGCCTCTATTGGGGCGCTACAAAGCACAAGGCGGTTAGGTGAACATTGTTAACAATATCAAAAACTCTTTTTATCCTGAGGTTTATTCCGAATCGATTCCTACAAGCGCAGATTTAAGCTTATGTTTATTGAAAAAGACTCAATTAGCTAAATATGTTTTAGTCGTTAAGGATTTTGATTCTAAGCTAGATATTAAAGTTCAAATCGCAAACGCTCGTAAATTAATTAGACAGCAAACGTCAGCAATGTGGTTGTTTAAGGAAGTTGGAGCTTACATTGTATTTGTTTGTGATGAACTTCCTGATTTATCAGAGTCTCAATTAGAAATAGATCATACTGGCTTTCACGCTGTGATTGTCCAAGGCGTTCATTTGGTTTCTAAATCAGGTGCTCATTTTTTTAATCATAGTAAATGGTTAAATAAATCATTCGGTGGCACTGAAAGCATTGCTTCTAGATTAGTGCGTAGCGCAATATAGCAATACGCTCTGAGGCGAAATACTAGGGGCTGTTGATCTTTGTAGTATATATATTAATCAGCCCACATTGGTAGCCACATCATAGTAAATGCTAAAGCG
>NZ_JADYXF010000101.1:0-3480 GCF_015864385.1 Pseudoalteromonas sp. SWXJZ94C | reverse complement strand
AATGCGCAATGGCAACTGTATTGTCTTGTTCATAATATAGAAAAGCTGCAAAACACGATGCATTAAGAAGGGTAAGCGCTTTTACCCTAAATAAAAGCCACTCAAGTACCCGTAATCCCGTCCAAAACGCCAATTAAAACAACACCAAACTCCCACTTTATATTCTGCATAAAATACAGTAATCGATTGAACCAAAATAGGAACTCAGCTATGGTTTGTTTATCAATAAAAATAAATAAAAAAACGAGTTAATCTACAGGCTCGTTAGATTACATCATTAAATTATGGAGAATAAAATGCAAAATGGATCGCAAGAAGATCAAGAAATATTTGAAGCGTCAATTCAGGCGTTACAGTCTGAAATAGCAAATGCAGGCGTACATATGATAATCGATGCAGAAGCTCGCAAAGCTTATTCCAAACAAATATTGAAAATTTCTACAGAACTAAGAGTAAGTGCAAATACTGGAAGAATTACTTGGGCTGTAGCAGCCTCTCAAGCCCAAGATACCAGAAACATTGTAATGTATGTGATTAGATCTAGAAGTACGCCTGTTGGTTTGGCTATGGCACAACGACTGAAAAGTGAAGGAAGAACGTTAAATGAGCTTATTGCAAGGAAAACAAAACAACTATATGGGAAAACTAGTACATTTGATGGATTATCTAAAACTAAACAAAATATCGTCTATTCTGAAATTGTGAAATCTGCTGGAAAGTCTGATCCCAAAGTTACAGCTTCAATGAAAATGCTATCTTCTACTGGTAGGGGCTTAGTCTTTTTGTCTATTGCTATATCTGTATATACAGTTGCTACCGCTGATAATAAATTTGATGCTGCAGGAAAAGAAGTCGTGATAACTGGTGCAAGTATAGGAGGAGGCATTGCAGGAGGAGCTTTAGCTGGTTTAGCGTGTGGTCCAGGAGCTCCTGTTTGTGTGACCGTTGGTGCATTTATTGGCGGTGGATTAGCCGCTTTTGGCGTAAGTATGGCTTGGTGAACAATATGATAATACTCGAGAGCCAAGAATTTAGTACAAAGCCCACCTCCTCAGAACAAAGTGGTATATTTTTAGGTAACACTAAAACGAATAAAAATATTGATGGTAGTTATTTGGAGCTTAGCATTAAGGCAGGCACCAAATATCTTGTCTTTATGACTGACGACATCCCTAATGAAGATAAGCTTCATATTCATCTTTTGGATGAAAGCTTAGATGTTATAGATTCAGCTACGATTGGAAGTATGTATTCAACGGGATCTTTCCGAGATTACAATATTCGAGATTCTAATACGTTAACTTTTTATTTTATTGGAGAAACTGAGTGGAAAGTAGAAATATTGGAGAACAAAGAGTTTTTATTTCCATTTATTTCATTACCCAAAGGGGTTTCTAGGAAGAGAGCCTTTTCTCAATATTTTAAAATATATGGTAACCCACAATCAGAGGTTCAGTAATCTAACAAGATAATTGGACTCCCAACCTCTAGGTAATCCCCCCTAGGTTTAAAGCAGGCAAAGATGCAGCTGCTTGTATAGGTTTGACACCGACTCAACATAGCTCTGGTGGTAAAGTAAGTTTAGGTAAAATAAGCCGACGTCGAAATACAACATTACGTAGTTTACTCATTACAGGTGCGATGGCTGTCATCCAACAAGTTGTTAAACGAGAGCCAAAAACAAGTAAAGAACGCTGGCTTAAAGCGCTAATAGAACGACGAGGAAAAAAGTGTGCAGCAGTCGCATTAGCCAATAAAACGGTTAGAACCGCTTTTTCTTTAATCAATAATAAAACAGAATATAAAGCTGTTTTATTATAAAAAAATCAAACATCAATTTTAGCTAAATTAATAGTTCCCTTCCAAAACATCAATTACAACAATATCAAACACGTCTTTATATGCTGCGTAAAAATACAGTAATCAATTGAACCAAAATAGGAACTCAGCTATGGTTTGTTTATCAATAAAAGCAAATAAAAAACGAGTTAATCTACAGGCTCGCTAAGTTTCCTTACATCGGAGTTTGTATGCGTTCCAAGGAAGAATTGAAATTTCTAAAAGATAATGAAAATTCATTATATGTAATTCATTACTCATGTCAGGGATTAAATGATGATAATGAGGGGTATTCACCTCGTATCACATCAATTGCAGCTCTACAATGCATAGCTTTTCAATACATCTTGTTGCGGAGATAAAAAAAATCACTCGTGATGAAATACATAATCATAATGATGAAATTGAAGCAACGATGTTAGAAGATTTCTATCAATTTATACAAAACCACCAAGACTGTTATTGGCTTCACTGGAATATGTCCAATATTAACTTTGGTTTTGAGACTATTGAGCATAGATATAGAGTGTTAACGGAAAAGCAGCCGCCTAAAGTCGAGGACTCTAAGAAACATAATTTATCATCAATAATTACTGAGAAATTTGGTAAAAAGTCTTTCGACCTTCCACGTATGCCTAGCATTATGGCATGTAATGGTGGGCCTCACAGAGACAACTTAATTGGTGCGGAAGAAGCCGAAGCTTTTAAGAGAAAAGAATATTTGAAATTACATAAGTCTACTATGGCAAAAGTATACTTTTTCCAGTCCATCTACCAAAAAGTTCAATCTAATAAATTAAAAACTATCAGATCAAATCTACCAGCAAAGTTAAATCGATTAGTGGAGTCTTTGCCTTCAAAATTACTGGCACTTGTTGCTGTATTATATTCAGTGTGGCAATTAAGTTACTCTGCTTACACGACAATAGAGCCTCAAAATAAAGAAATAGATTCTGAGCAAGTAACGGAAACTAACAAGAAAATCAACAAGGACTAAAACAGCGGGCTGTTCGCTCTGCTCCATTTTAGCCCACTATTTTTAGCCAGTTATTTGGGCGTTGAGGGTCTAGAATTACTCATTCTCAGGTAGTGTTCAAAAGTCTTACTATCTAAATAAAGTCTTGTTCCCCGTCAGTTTTAACCAATTTTAACAACCAACTACTAAACTTACCCCAACTAGAATTTGTCTCTAGCCATTTTTCAGGGTCCTCATCATGTGAAAACACCGAAAAGCTATTGCACCCTCTTGCTCCTTTAAGATCAAAGCCTAAAAAGTCTCCTCTACCAGTAATCGAACCAATAATTAATAAATCAGGAAATATGTTTTTCATATTTAAAAAAACATTTTTAGAAAAAGCCTCTAAATCTTCTAATTTATACAGTTTTATCCCTAGTCCATATTCATCAATATAAAGTGTTGAAGCCCCAACATCAGGGCAAGATCACGAACTTTACCTTGACTTAAAAGTATGATCTTATACTCCTTTTTTCAAGGAGCATTCTCATGCTTGATATTCAGCTATTTAAATATTTCGAATCAATCGATGATCCTCGCCAACAAGGTAAAGTGGTTCATAAACTATTTGATATCATATTCTTAGCCGTCAGCGCTGTTGTGTCTGGATGCCAAGGCTGGGAAGA
>NZ_JADYXF010000100.1:0-3502 GCF_015864385.1 Pseudoalteromonas sp. SWXJZ94C | reverse complement strand
GTGCTGTCTAGTTTTAGTTTAGGGACGCAATATTTCGAAAAGTTTGGTTATAAAATAAAACTGAAAATTTTTTCAGAGGCACTCAAGCAATTAAATAAGGATTGCCATGAGTGCTTGTAGCTTATTAGCAATTGTGGGGATCCCTCAGGATTTGACCCCATTAGTACCTTTACATATACAAAAAACGCTTATAATCTAAAGCAAATTACTTTTAATATTCAGAATTTAACACTCACTATTAAAGTGAGTGTCTTTGTTATTCTTGTTTTAATTCTGTTAGTCATTTGTCTTCCGGTAAAAATTCACCCGTCACTAGCCAATTAGGGATGTAATCAGTTTCAAAATCTAATTTATAACCCTTTCGGTCGTAAGCAAACGCGGCGGCTGCAATTAAAGGCAAAGAAATCCAACCTTGCTTTTCGTAGCTATCTTTTTTCCAAAAAGCTTTATGTTTTTCTACTGCATCACGCATTTCGCTATTAAATTCAGCCTCAGCATCAGGGGTAAAAATACAACGGTACACTGCTATTAATGGTAATAAAGTATGATAAGAATAAGGTAGGCGATCGTCATCCGGGTCGTCGGCTAGTAATGCTTTTTCTAGCAGGTCCCCCATATCTACACCGCCAGTAAATAAGTTTTGCATAACATTAACCACTGCCAAATCAAAAGTATTACACTTGAGATTCGCATTTAAAAAAACTATTTCATCAACTTCTCTCAAAGAGTGAATTGCTGGGCGATCACGTAAAATAACTGCGCTATAATAAGCGTTTAACCATTCATCGTTATCCACATAATCAGTTTTACGAGCCCCCGTCAATTCAAAGGTTTCACCATCAATAGTAACGGGAAAAGTTTCACCAACACGCATAACAAACTCAAAATTTGCTGTACCAAATTCTTTAAGCAGCATGAGATAACGCAATTGTTCTGAGTGATCGAATTCAGCAACGACAGAATCTGCAAAGCCAGCTAATGCGTCTTGAATAGAGCTACCAAGAACTTCACCACTATTTTTATTTTTAATGGTATTTATCTTTCTTGGTATTCGCTTTTCAAATTTATTAATATCTTTAATGACTAATTCCATATGCGTTTCTTTATAGTGTCGTTCTATCATTGGTCTGGTACCCATTTGTCGTTTTTAAATGAACTTAGTTCAGCTTCTACTTTTAAAGTCTCACCTGCTTCTAATTTTAGAGAGCCATCGTTATTTAAACGTTGGCTAACTAGTTTAGTGCTAATTAACTTGTCATCGTCAGCTTCTTTTAGCTTGTCCAGTGTTTCCTCTAAACCTTCCACCTGCTTTTTAAATTTAGGATCGTACTTATCAGAATTAGAGTCAAAACGCGGATCTTTTTGTGCTGCTTTAATTTTCTTTTCCATGTTTAAAATTATACTTTTACGGTATTCAGGTGAGCCTTGCTCAGCCCGTTTACCATTCTTTATTTTACGGCTGCCTTTTGTTGAAGCCCCACCTTTAGCCTCAACAGTAATAATTTTTCCTGTATTTTTGTCTTCTTTATAATAAATAAGGTCAAATTGACCTTGTTTACCTTTTCCTGGCAACTGGCTAGGAATTTCTTTAAATTCCGGATGCTCTTGCGCCATTACTAAGCGAGTTGATTCTTCTCCAATAGCCTCACTCAAGTTAACCATTAATTGATTAACTCTCTCCTTCGCATCAATATCATTTTCGTTAATAGCTTCTTTATTTTTCTGAGCCTTGACTCGCAGCTTTTGAAGCCGTTTCAGTTCTTTACTTCTACTAATTATCACATCTCGCACAGGACCGTCTAGTTTAGCCGGAATATCAATTTCAGGTTTGCTTTTTGAATTAGGGTTATACAATGATCTCGTCGCTTCCTTGTATTCTTTTCCTGCTTGATAGCGCTCAAGTAAATCTTTATCACTTAAAGTGGTATTAGGAAACTCAGCCTTGTAATCGTCAATAAACTGTTTACTTAATTTTGCTAGAAATAAATCAAGCCCACCTGTAGCAGCACTGAGTGCAGTAATTTGTTCAATCATCTCGTCAGCCGTGCAGCCCGATTGGTTTCGCTTAGCAACTCTATTTATTTGATTTTTAAGAGCATCTGAAAGTTCTGGGTTTGCATCAAGAGCGGCCTTAACTTTTGCCTGTCCCTCCTTACACAATAACCCAAACGGGTCAACCCAATTTACCGGATTAGGCGCATATTGATAATGGTTTATGCCACCCACTAACCCTATTGGATCTTGGTTTATAAAACGCTGCTGTTTTGGGCTGTAATAGCGGTAGCGATTATAATGCAGACCGCTCTCTTCATCTAAATATTGCCCTTGAAAACGAATTGGCTGAGTAAAGGTATTATTTACAGTTGATTCAGCTTCTAGTTTTGGCTCTTTATAACCATATGCATCGGCTTGGTTTTCCCACACGACTTGCGCGCTGTTGTTGGTAACAAAACGCGGCGTGTTAAGTTGGTCTAGGTGGTAGTAATACATCTCACCTTTTTTAATAAGCGCTAATGGATGAAATTGATTTGGTAGGTTTATATACCACGTATATTGCCCGTTGTGGCACTCGCCGATTAGCTGGTCGTTATCCCAAATGTAGTCAATTTTGCCATGCTCGGTGTGCTTTGCGATACGGCGGCCCAGTGGGTCGTAGTCGTATTGGGTGAGCGTGCCGTTATTATTAAAACAGCTTAACTGGTTAAATGCATTGTATTCACGAAGGGTTTTAATGCCTTTGCCAGTTTCGCGAATTTGGTTACCAAATTCGTCGTAGTCAAAGTCGCTGTCGCCAAATTGCGTTAAACGGTCGGCATCGGTGGCGCTGTTTTTAATGGTGTTGTGTGCATTAAAAATACTTGATGCAATATTATCAGCAGGGTTAGTTGGCGCTAAATCGCTGTATTCGTTATGCGTGGCGCGCGTTAAATCAACAGAAGTTATAACATCAATATCATTATTATTTACTGCTTCATTTGCAGCTTCACTTGCTGTGCTGTGCTCACTGTTTAATGCATTACTCGTTTTTGTATCGTTTGTCGCTTCGATTGCGCTTGATTGCACAGTTTGAGTTTGAGGGTTACCAAAGCTATCCCACTTATATTGCGTGGTTGTATCAGCACTTGAGTTTGCCAGCGTTTGTTGTATTAACTGCCCGAGAGTGTTGTATTCAAAGTTGATATTATGACTGCTTACACCTTCGTTTTCACGTGCTACAAGCTGGTTTACGCTGTCGTACTTGTACGTACAGGTATCAAGCAGAGCGTGAGCTGGGTGCGTTAGTTGCTGCTGCGTTAGGCGGTTAAATACATCAAACTGTTGAGTAAGCGTAATGCTGTTACCAAACTGCTGCGTTTTAATATTGCCTTGGTTGTCGTAGCTTAAAGATACAAGGGGCTTTGCTGCGCTAGCGGACTCATTCGCTTTGCTATTGACTTGTTGTAAGTTAATACTACTTAGCTGACCAAACTGGTTGTAACTGTATTTAAGCGTGGTTGAGTCT